>NZ_JAVRHI010000346.1:0-6271 GCF_034105845.1 Streptomyces sp. CRN 30
GCTCACGGTCCGGCGGGGACCGGCCCGGCGAGCGCCGCCCTCGCCCGTATCACCGCCCTGACCGGCCTCGACGAGGTACGGGGGACCCTGCGGGCCCGGCTCCTCGCGCTGGCGGCCGCCCGGCGCGGCGGTCCGCTGCCGCCCGGGGCGGCCAACCTGGTCTTCGCCGGTCCCGAGGGCAGCGGCCGGGACGCCGTAGCCGTGCTCTACGCCAAGTCCCTCGCCGAGCTGGGCGTGCTCCCGGCCGGTACCGTCCACCGGATGCCGCTGTCGGGCGTTCCGGCGCGCTGGCCGGGACAGGCCGAGGCGTACACCGCGTACCTCTTCGAGGAGGCGGTGGGCGGCCTGCTGCTGACCGAGCTGGACCCGTACTTCCTCCGGCGCCCCGAGGCGGAACGCGCGGCCGTCGTCGCGGCGCTCGCGGACGAGGTGTCCCGGCGGCCGGACACGGCGCTGGTCCTCTCCGCCGACCCGGACCCGCTCACCGGCCTGCTGACCGGCCCCGGGGGGAGCCGGCTGGCGGAACTCTTCGCCCAGCGTCTCGACTTCGCGCCCTACACACCCGGGGAACTGGCCCGGCTCACGGTCCGGCGGCTCGCCGTGTCCGGCTTCGGCCTGGCGGACGGCACGCTGGAGGCGCTCGCCGACCGCTTCGCCTCCGTGCCGGCCCGCCGGGGGGCGTTCGACGCGCACTGGGCGGCGGACCGGCTGGCCGACGCGGCGGTCACCGGCACGATCGCCCCCGAAGACCTGCCGGCGGCCCTGGACGACGCAGACGACGTACCCGCGGACCGTGCCGACGGCGCACCTGCGGACCGCGCCGACGGCGCACCTGCGGACCGCACCGACGTTGCGGCCGTCGCCTGACCCGCCGCACGGGCGCGGCGTCACGCGGGCAAGGGCCGTGTCACAGCGGGCACTACGCACCGCTCGCGCTGTCGGCCCGCCGGTGGGGCGGGAAGTATGACGGACACGGGGCGAGGCTTTCGTCGTTCCGGCAACCCCAGTGAACGGAGAGAGGTATGGCTGCTTCCGAATTCGAGTCAGTAACTCTGGAGGGGATGGCCAGATCCTCCGACATCCACCTGCAGACCGCCGAACACGTCGCCTCGTCGCGCGTCAGGATGGAGTCTCTGGCGGAACAGGCCAAGGCCGGCTGGACGGGAGAGGCGGGCAACAACTTCCAGGCCGCGCTCGACGCCTGGATGAGCAACTACCGCATCGTGTCCGATGTCCTGGAGGACATGCTCCAGGCCATGGGCATCAGCCTCAACCAGTACACCGGGACGCACGAGGCGACGAGCGACGCCACGAAGCAGGTCGCCGCGACCATGGCCGAACCGATCGGGCTCACCGGATTCTGAGGAGACAAGCATGCCGACTTACACCGTCAACTACGGCGCGTTCAACGAGGTCATCGAGCAGCTCCAGGTGCTCCAGACCGAGATCGACACGCTGAACGAACACTACAGCTCCGGTAACGCCGACGCCCTGGCCGAGTGGAACAACCAGGCGAAGGAGTTGTGGGAGGCGCGCAAGACCGAGTGGGTCACGGCGGCCAACGCCATGAAGGAGCAGGCGAAGGCGGTGCAGGTGGCCGCGGACAACTGCCGCCAGGAGTACCAGAGCACCTCCCTGGCCGTCGCCGGACTCTGGGCCAAGTAGTCATGCCCGAGGCCGATCCCTCAGCGACGCCGCAGGTCTGGGACCCCACCACCACACAGCCCCCGTCCGTCGTCGGCGCGCCCGACGGGGGCCAGGTGCCCGACCCGCCGCAGGTGCCCAAGGGCTCGGGCGGCGGGTCGGGCAAGGAAGTGGTGAACACCGCCTCCCTCGACCTCTTCGCCAAGAACATCGAGGCCCTGGTGCCGACGGTGATCGCGGCCCGGGACCGGATGCGGGCCGGCGGGGCCACCGTCGTACAGCCGGGAGCCTTCTACGACGCCTACCAGCTGCGGTCCCAGACCTCGGGCCCCAACGGCGGCGCCGGCCTGCAGGAGCGTTACTACAAGACGCTGGCCGACCTCGCCGAAGGGCTCGCGGACATCAGCCGCGGCGCCCAGCTGATGAGCAAGAAGTACACCTCCACCGAGGAACTCAACGCGATGAAGACGAGTGACCTGGAGGAGATGCTCGCCGAGGCCTCCGCGGACTTCCAGCGGCTGGCGGACGACAGCGGCGCCAGGGTCAGCGACCCGAACGGCAGCACGAAGGACCCCACGGGCACCACGAAGTAGTCCGGACACCGGCCGACCGCCGGGCAACGCACCGCCGCCGGCGGGACCGGGGAGCCCGGTTCCGCCGGCGGCCGCGCGGGCGCCAGGGGACACCGTCCGGGGACACCAGGAGAGCGCAGGACCATGCCCGATTACAACCAGGGTGGATTCCACCAGGACGACAGCGGCATCTACGCCGACCCCACCGTCCAGGGTTCCACGGCCGACTACGACAGTTGGGACTGGAAGCAGATCATGGCCGCCATCACCGGCGGGTCCAATCTGACGCCGGGTGCCGGCGGCGAGACCCGGGCGTCCGGAGTGGCCGATCCGCAGACCCTGGTGACCGCGGCCAACGACTTCCAGTACGTGCAGCAGGTCCTCGCGATGGTCGCCAAGAGCCTCGACGCGCAGGCCAAGGCGCTGGCCGGGGGAGACGGCGCACCGTGGCAGGGCGCCGCGGCCGACACCTTCGCCGACACCATGACGACGTTCTCCCGGCAGGTGGCCTCCAACGCGGACGCCCTCACCGGTGGCGCCACCGGCAGTTCGGTGGGCCAGAACCTGGTCTGGAGCGCCAACGCGCTGACCGTCGCCCAGGCCAACATCCACGCCATCGACAACTGGTACGCCAACCAGGCCATCAAGGTGGGTGTGGTGCCGATGGCGAACGGCCTCATCCCGGTCAGCCAGCGGCCCGACATCGTCGAGATGATGACCAACGACATGCGGGCCCAGCTCAAGACGCTCGCGACCAACTACGCGCAGGTCAGTCAGGTCCTCGGCCGGGTCCAGCCGAACCCCGTCAACTCACCGCTCAACGAGTCCGGCAACGGCAACGGCAGCGGCAGCGGCAGCGGTGGCAGCAAGGACACCACGAAACTCCCCACGGGTGCCCAGAACCCCGACCTGTCGACCGGCGGTGGCGGCGGCAGCGGCGGCGCGGGCAACCCGGACCTGTCGACCCTGGACACCGAGGGCGGCACCGGCGGCGGCACCGGTGGCACGGCCTCGCCGTACACCGGCGGTGTGTCCACCCCGAACCTCGCCACGACCGGCGGCACCGGCGGCGGCAGCGGCATCAGCACACCCGAACTGTCCACCCTGGGCACCGGCGACGGCACCGGCGGCACGGGCGGCGTGGCCTCGCCGTACACCGGTGGTACGTCGGCCCCGGAACTGGGCACGACCGGCGGCACGGGAACCGGGAGCGGAATCGCTACCCCCGCCCTGTCGACCCTTGACCCGGGCGGCGGCACGGCGTCCCCCTACACCGGCGGTGTGACCGCACCCGACCTAACCACGGGCGGCAGCGGTACGGGGGGCACGGGGACGACGGGTTCCACCGTGTCCCCGTACACGGGCACCCTCGACCCGGGGCTGGACAGCGTCCTCAACCCGACGACGACCGGAGCCACGGGCGCCGCCACACCCACCGCACTGCCCCTGGGTTCGCTCGGTACCGTCCCGTACTCCTCCACGGGGGGCACCGGGGCCACCGGGACGAGCGGCACCGGTCAGTCACTGAGCGCACTGCCGGACACGTGGACCGGTGGTTCCGCGATTCCCGACCTCCCCGGCACCACGACGACGGGCCTGCCGGACACGTCGGCGACGGGCCTCCCCGTCACCGGCACGAGCACGGACGTGTCCCCGTCCGCCCTCCCCGCCTCCAGCCTCGTCTCCACCCCCGGGGTGGGCGAAGGCGTCACGGCGTCCGGCATGCCGATGATGCCGGGCATGGGCGCGACGGGTGCCAACGCGGGCGGTTCGGGTGCGGAGCGCCCGGACGCGGCCGGTCTGTTGGGTGGTGAGGGTGTCGTGCCGTGGACGGGTTCGGGCGTGGGTGGTGTGTCGTCGGAGGACGTGTCGCCGGTGGCGGGTGCGTCGACCGGTGGCATCGGTCTGACGGACGCGGGGGCGGGGCTCAGCTCGGTACCGGGTTCGTCACTGGCGTCGGCCGGTGTGCCCATGATGCCGATGATGCCGGGCACGGGCGCGACGGGTGCCAACGCGGGCGGTACGGGTGCGGAACGCCCGGACGCGGCCGGTTTGTTGAGTGGTGAGGGTGTCGTGCCGTGGGCCGGCGAGGGCACCGGCACGGTGTCGGAGGAGACACCCACGGCGGGCGCCCTGGCCGGGGGCGCGGAGCTGACGGAAGCTGGTGCGGGGGCGGGCACCGCTGCCGAAGGGGCGGCCTCGGCGGCCGGTGTGCCGATGATGCCGCTGATGCCGGGCATGGGACCGGCGGCCGCCGGTGCGGGGGCAGGACGGGGTGAGGGCGGCGAACGGCCGGACAGCTCCGGCCTGCTGGACGCCTCCGCCCTCTCCTGGGTCCCCGACCCCTCGGAGGCGACCGCCGAGGCCCCGACGGCCGGGGTACCGGCGGGAGGAGCCCACCTCCACGGCACCACGGCCTCCACAGACACCATGGCCACTACCGGTACCACGGCCACCACAACCACTACCGGCACCACAACCACTACCGGCACTTCGGCCATCACAGCCACCACGGCCACTCCAGACACCTCTGGTACCACTGGAACCAACAACACCACCGGCGCCACTGACACCCCTGCGGAGCCAGGGACCGACGCATCGACCACGACCGAGGCGGTGCACACGCCCGAGGGGGCGGGGGCGACGGGGGCGGCCCACGCCATGTGGCCGACCGTTCCCGTCCTCGCCGCCACCCCGACCGCCGCACCCCCACCCCCGGCCACCGGCCGCGACAGGCACCACCCCGCGCCGACCACCTCCGTCACACCGCCACCCACGGCAGCGGCGACGAGCGCGGTGGCCGGTGTCCCCGCCGCCCCCGTCGGCGTCACACCGGCACCGGTTCACGCGGCGCCCGCCCCCGTGCCCGACGACGACCGCGTCCCCGTGGTCGCGGCGGAGGGCGACGGCGGGGACGACGCGGACGACGTTTCCGCGTGGGACGTGGCCGCCGCCGGGTTCACCCCCTTGCTCACGGCGCTCGCGGGCCGCGCGGCCACCGCCGGGGGAGCCGGCGAGGAACGCGGCGGCACCTCCCGCTACGCCGTCGCCGACCCGGCCCTCTGGAACGCGGCGGAGGGCGACACCGCACGGCTCGCCGAGCAGACCGTCGCCCCGTCCCCGGCCGCCCCGGACACCGGCGACGACGGACCGGAACTGACCACCTGGCGCCGGTCCCAGCGCCCCGCCCCGACCGCCGCCCCGGCCACCTCGGCCGCCGCCTTCCCCGGTGACGCCCCCGTCCGCTCCGGCGACGGCGGCGCTCCCCCCGAGGAGGACCCCGGCCCGCCCGACAACGACGACGACCCGGAGCAGGACGAGGAGCAGAGCGCCGTACATCTGCTGCGCCAGGACGCCTCGACCTGGGGCGCGCGCAGAACCGTGCTGCCCGACTCCCTCGGCTGACCGAAGAGGCGGAGTCCGTGGCTGACCGGGCAGACGGCCCGGCGAACCCCGCCACACACCCCCCGCTTCTCCCATGATCGGCCCTGCGCGGCGTCCGGCCCGTTCCCGTCCCTCCTCGCCTCCCCGGCCCAGCGGACGGGGCCGGAGACCGCCCACCGGGTTCCGGTCCGGAACCAGGAACCGAAAGCGATCCAGCCCCCGTCCCCCGTCCCTCGCCCCTCACGGCGGGACCGACTAGGAGAACGCGTTGTCCATCCGGAACCGGTTCATCGCGGGCGGCGCCGTCGCCGTGGTGTCCGTCACCCTGGGATCCGTGTCACTCGCGCTGGCCGACGATCCGATCAGCACCGAGACGATCGCCGGCCAGATGACGTACTACAACGACAAGGGCTACGGCGCCTGCGGCACCCAGGTCGACGCGGCCACCGAGGACCTGGTCGCCGTCTCCCACGAGTGGTGGACGTCGGCCGACCCCAACCAGGACCGGCTCTGTGACGGTGTCTCGGTGCAGGTGTCGTACGAGGGCAAGACGATCACCGTGCCGGTCAAGGACATGTGCCCGTCCTGCGACTCGGGCCACCTCGACCTGAGCCAGACCGCCTTCGAACAGCTCGCCCCGCTGGAGAAGGGCCTGGTCAAGGGCATCACCT
>NZ_JAVRHI010000347.1:0-3039 GCF_034105845.1 Streptomyces sp. CRN 30
GGCCAGCTGGTTGATCGGCGTCGGCGCGCCGTAGTAGTCGGCCACGATCTTGTTGAACATCGCCGGGTGCGCACGGCCGGTGCGGATCGCGGCGAAGTCCTCCTTGGCGACCACGACGGCCTTCTCCATCTTCTCCTCGGCCTCGAGGAGGGTCTCTTCGATCACCACTTGCTCCTGCGTGTCTTGAGTAGGCCCGGCTGCTGTTCTCTTGTGTCAGGGTCGGCGGCCGGCTGCGTCGCGTCTTATTCCTGCACGGTTCCTGACCGGCAGGACATTGTCCATCCCCCGGTCAGGCTCCGTCCCCCCGGGCAGGGGGGCACCGGTCAGGCCCGGCCGCCCTGGTCGCCCACGAGAGTGCCGATCTTCTCACCCTTGACGGCCCGAGCGATATTGCCCTCGGCCAGAAGCTCGAAGACGACGATCGGGAGCTTGTTGTCCCGGCAGAGGGTGACCGCGGTGGCGTCGGCGACCTTGAGCTCGCGCGTGATGACCTCGCCGTAGCCGAGGGAGTCGAACTTGACCGCGTCCGGGTTGATCTTCGGGTCGGAGTCGTAGACCCCGTCCACGCCGTTCTTGCCCATCAGCAGCGCCTCTGCGTCGATCTCCAGGGCGCGCTGGGCGGCGGTGGTGTCGGTGGAGAAGTACGGCATGCCCATACCGGCACCGAAGATCACCACACGGCCCTTCTCCAGGTGGCGGACGGCGCGCAGCGGGAGGTACGGCTCGGCGACCTGGCCCATGGTGATGGCGGTCTGGACGCGGCAGTCGACGCCCTCCTTCTCCAGGAAGTCCTGGAGGGCGAGGCAGTTCATCACCGTGCCGAGCATGCCCATGTAGTCGGAGCGGGCCCGGTCCATGCCGCGCTGCTGCAGTTCGGCGCCGCGGAAGAAGTTGCCGCCGCCGATGACGACCGCGATCTCCGCGCCGTCACGGACGACGGCCGCGATCTCGCGGGCGATGGCGTGCACCACGTCGGGGTCGACGCCCAGGCCCCCGCCGCCGGAGAATGCCTCTCCGGACAGCTTCAGCAGAAACCGGCCGCGTACTTTGCCGTCGTCGCTCTTCTGGGCCTTGGTCGTCATGGAGCTCTCGTCTCTTTACGTGGGTCACACACACGAAGAAGGCCACTGCCGGTGGGGTGTGTTTCGCATCCCATGCGGCAATGGCCTCCTCGTCAGATCTGCTGTCGTCCGCCACGCGCGCGTGCCGGGCGGCACGCGCGGACGGCGCGGGCGACTGCTGTCGACCCTAGCGGGATTTGCCCGCGGGTCGTGCGTCGATCGCGTCGATCGCAGTACGGACTCAGATGCCGACCTTGATGCGCGAGAAGCGCTTCAGGGTGACACCGGCCTCGTCCAGGATCTTCTGGACGGACTTCTTGTTGTCGAGCGCGTACGGCTGGCCGAGCAGCGTGGCGTCCTTGAAGAAGCCGTTGAGGCGACCCTCGACGATCTTCGGAAGCGCGGCCTCGGGCTTGCCCTCGGCGCGGGTGGTCTCCTCGGCGACGCGGCGCTCGCTCTCGACGACCTCGGCCGGCACGTCCTCCTTGGAGAGGTACTTCGGCGCGAAGGCGGCGATGTGCTGGGCGACGCCCTTGGCGATCTCGGCGTTCGGCTTGTCGAGCTCGACGAGGACACCGATCTGCGGGGGCAGGTCGGGCATCGTGCGGTGCATGTACGCGGTCACGAAGCCGTCCGCGAACTGCGCGAAGCGGTCCAGGACGATCTTCTCGCCCAGGTTGGCGTTGGCCTCGTCCACGAACGCCTGAACGGTCTTGCCGGGCTCGATCTCGGAGGCGAGCAGCGCCTCGATGTCGGCCGGGGCGGACTTGGCGACGTGCGCGGCGATGGTGTTGGCCACGTCCTGGAACTTGTCGCCCTTGGCGACGAAGTCCGTCTCGCACTTCAGCTCGACGATGACGCCGGAGGAGTTGTCGTCGGCGATGAGGGAGACCACGGCGCCGTTCTCGGCGGAGCGGCCCTCGCGCTTGGCGACGCCCTTCTGGCCCTTGATGCGGAGCGCCTCGACGGCCTTCTCCACGTTGCCGTCGGCCTCGTCGAGGGCCTTCTTGCAGTCCATCATGCCGGCGCCCGTGAGCTCACGGAGCTTCTTGACGTCGGCGGCGGTGTAGTTCGCCATGAGTCTGTGAGTCTTTCTCGAAAGTCTCGAAGTCGGGAAGATCGAAGATCTACGGGGCCGGGATCCACGGAAGACCGCGAATCCCCGACGCACCGCTGACCTACGGGTGAACGGCGGGAGCGGTGGCGACACCTCCACCGCCCTGGGGGCAGTGGAGGATCATGTCACCGCTCCCGCCGTCAGTGCCCTGAGGGTCAGGCCTGCTCGGCGTCGGCGGCCGGAGCCTCGGCAGCCGGGGCCTCAGCGGCCGGAGCCTCGGCGGGGGCCTCGGCAGCCTCGGCCGGCTTCTCGGCCTCGGCGGCCGGAGCGGCACCCTCGGCGCCCTCGGTGTCTGCCTTCTTCTCGCCCTCGAGCAGGTCGCGCTCCCACTCGGCGAGCGGCTCGCCCGCGGCCTTCTCACCAGCGCCCTTGCCGGCGCCGGAACGGGCGATGAGGCCCTCGGCGACGGCGTCGGCGATCACGCGGGTGAGCAGGGTGACGGAGCGGATCGCGTCGTCGTTGCCCGGGATCTTGTAGTCGACCTCGTCGGGGTCGCAGTTGGTGTCGAGGATGGCGACGACCGGGATGTTGAGCTTCCGGGCCTCACCGACCGCGATGTGCTCCTTCTTGGTGTCCACGATCCAGACGGCGCTGGGGACCTTGGACATCTCGCGGATACCACCGAGGGTCTTCTCCAGCTTGGCCTTCTCGCGCGAGAGCACGAGAAGCTCCTTCTTGGTCAGACCGGAAGCGGCGACGTCCTCGAAGTCGATCTGCTCGAGCTCCTTGAGGCGCTGCAGACGCTTGTAGACGGTCGAGAAGTTGGTGAGCATGCCGCCCAGCCAGCGCTGGTTGACGTAGGGCATGCCGACGCGGGTGGCCTGCTCGGCGATGGCCTCCTGCGCCTGCTTCTTCGTGCCG
>NZ_JAVRHI010000348.1:0-21590 GCF_034105845.1 Streptomyces sp. CRN 30
CGCCCGCCGCCGCGTGCGGTCGCGGCGGCGATCGCCCTCGGCGCCGCGCGCGTCATGGGCTGGGCGGCGGCCGGTTACACCTTCCTCGTCGTTCTGCCCTCCTATCTGCAGAGCAGCCTGGACGCCACCTTCCAGCAGGCGATCGTGGCGACGGTGCTGGCCAACCTCGGCTTCGCGGCCACGATCCTCCCGGCCGGGTGGCTCAGCGACCGCGTCGGCCGGCGCCCGGTGATGCTGACGGGCGCGGTCCTGGTGACGGTCCTGGCGCTGCCGCTGCTCGGTGTGGTGCAGGACGCGGGGACGTCGGCCGCGGTCAAGGGGGCGGCGGTGTGCGGGGCCGGCGCGGTGGTCGGGCTGATGGCGGGGCCGGGCCCGGCCATGCTGGCGGAGATGTTCCCGACGACCGTCCGGTACACGGGACTGGGGCTGGCCTACTCGCTGTCCAACGCGGTCTTCTCGGGCTGCGCGGGGCTGATCATCACGGAGACGATCGCGCGGACGGGGAACCTGGACGCCCCGGCGTACTACGCGGCGGCGACGTGCGCGGTGAGCGCGCTCGCGCTGCTGCCGTCGCGCGCCGCGCGGGTGCCCGGGAAGGGTTGAGGGAGGCGCGGTGCGGGTGATCGGGCTGATGTCGGGCACGTCGTACGACGCCGTCGACGCCGCGGCGGCGGACCTGGAGCTCACCGGGGACACGCTCACCCTGCGCCCCCTCGGGCACCTGGCGGAGCCGTACGCCGACGGGCTGCGCGCCTCGCTCGCCGCGGCCCTGCCCCCGGCGGGCACCACGCTGGCCGAGGTGTGCCGGCTGGACACGCTGATCGGGCAGGCCTTCGCGGCCCTCGCGCGGGAGGCGGACGGCCGGCTGTGCGGCGGCCGGGCCGAGCTGGTGGTCTCGCACGGCCAGACCGTGTACCACGGGGCCGGGCGGGGCACGGTGCACGGCACCCTGCAGCTCGGGCAGCCCGCCTGGATCGCCGAGGCGACCGGGCTGCCGGTGGTGGCCGACCTCCGGCCGCGCGACATCGCCGCCGGCGGGCAGGGCGCTCCCCTGGTGAGCCTGGTCGACCTGTTGTGGCTGCGCGGCCGGCCGGGCACCCCGGTCGCGCTGAACCTCGGCGGCATCGCCAACCTCACCGCACCCGACGGCACCGCCTTCGACACCGGCCCGGCCTGCGCGCTGATCGACGCGGCGGTGCGCGACCACACCGGCGGGCGGCTGCGCTGCGACGTGGACGGCACCCTCGCCGCCCGTGGCACCGTGCACGGACCGCTGCTGTCCCGGCTGCTGGACGAGCCGTACTACGCGCTGCCCGCGCCGCGGACCACGGGCAAGGAGCTCTTCCACGGCGGCTATCTGCGCGCCGCGCTGGCCGGCCTCCCCCGGCTGCCCGCGCGGGACGTCGTCGCCACCCTCACCCGGCTCACCGCCCGTACGGTCGCGGACGCGGTGCGCTCCGTACGGGGCACCGAGGTGATCGCCTCCGGCGGCGGCACCCGCAATCCGGTGCTGATGCGCATGCTGGGCGAGGAGCTGCCGGGGGTGCCCGTGCGGATCTCCGACGCGCTGGGGCTGCCGGCCACCGCGAAGGAGGCGTACGCGTTCGCCGTCCTGGGGTTCCTGACGGTGCACGGGCTGCCGGGCACCGAGCCGGTGAGCACGGGGGCGCGCCACGCGAGCCCGCTGGGGTCGGTGACCCCGGGACGCGACGGGCTGCCGGCGGTGGCGCGCGCGGAACGGGCGCCGGTGCGGCTGGTGGTGGAGTGAGCGGGCCGGGGAAGGGGAAGCAGGATCCCGGGGCCCCTCTCATCCCTCTTTCACCCTCACCTCATACCGTGATGCCATGACGCAGGCGACTCCTCCCGGCTGGTACCCCGACCCGGGTCAGACACATGACGGCCCCGCCACCGAGCGGTGGTGGGACGGCACCGCGTGGACGGACCGGATCCGGCCCGCCGCCCCGGCCGGCGCGGCGTGGGGTCCCCCGGGCCCTCCGTCGGCCGCCGGCCCGTACGCGCCCTACCCGGCTGTCCCGCCCTACCCGGCCCACCCGGCGCCGGCCGGGCGGCAGGGGCTGCGCACCGGCATAGCCGTCGGCGTGGCCGCGGTCGTCCTGGCGTGCGTGGGCGTGGGCGTGTACGTCCTCACCGCGAACGGGGGCGGGAGCAGCGCGAGTTCCGCCTCCCAGGGTCCGGACGGCCGGGGCGGGCCCGGTGACGAGCGGGGCGGCGACCCGGGCCCGGGCGGTCCGGGAGGGGGCGGGCCCGGCGAGCCCACGGAGCCGGGGGTCGAGGACGGGCTCGCCCTCGACACGGTCAACGGCATCGGCCTTCCCCTGCCCGAGGACTGGTCGGCCACGATCACGACGACGGGTGTGGGGATCACCGCCGACGACGGCTACCCCTGCCCCGGCGACACCTCCAGCACGTGCACGCCCGGCGGCGCGTACTCGGCACCGGCCGAGGCGCTCGGTGTGGAGGCGACCACGGCCGAGGCCGCCGCGGAGGAGGACATCGCGCGCAACGCCGAGGAGTCCTACGGCGGCGCGAGCTACGGCAGCATCACCTCGCACGAGGAGCTGTTCTCGAAGGCGGCGACCGTGGCCGGGCAGCAGGGCTGGGCGGTCCGCTGGCAGGTCGTCACCGAGCAGGGCGCCGACGGGTACGTCGAGTCGCTCGTGGTCCCGGCACCCGCCGACCCCGACCGGCTCGTGGTGATCCGTTTCGGCGTGGACGTGGGCGACTCGGGCCCGGGCCAGTCCGTGATCGACGAGATACGCGAGGGCATCGAGGAGATCTCCGGCGGCGGCAGCGGACGCGACGTCTGACGGTCCGCCCGCCGCCCGGCCCGGACGGTGTCCGGCCGGGTGAAGCCCCTCCCCGCTCGAGAAGGGCCCCACCCGGCCGGGGGGTGCGCGCCGCCCCCGTCCCCACGGTGCGGCGCGGCCGGGCCGGCGTCCGTTCATCCCCCGTACGCCGGCCCGGGTCTAGGTGCCGTCCCCCGACGGCGCGTCCCCCGCGTCCGTGCCGCCCAGTCCGAGCGCCGGGAGCACCGCGGCCTCCACGAACCGGGTGAGGTACGCCTCGTCCGCGTACCGCCCCTCCAGGACCGGGCGGACCCGCAGCACCCCGAGGATCTGCGCGGGCACGTACTCCAGCGCGGGGTGGTCCGCGGCGACCTCGCCCCGCTCGACCGCGCGGTCGAGGATCCGCTGCAGCGCGGCGACCTCCGGCTCGACGAGGGCGTCCCGCAGCGCGCGCCGCAGCTCCTCGTCCTGGGTGATCGCGTGGCCGAGCGCCTGCAGCAGCCGGGTGTCGCGCCCGGACCAGGCGGCTCCCTCCCGTGCCACCACCCGCAGGTCCCCGGCGAGGGAGCCGGTGTCGGCGTCCTCGAACCGGGGGCAGCGGCTGGCGCGCAGGGCGGCTGCCACGAACTGCGGCTTGTTCCGCCACTGCCGGTAGAGCGTGGACTTGCTGCACCGGGTGCTCGCCGCCACGCCCTCCATGGTCACCGCCTCGTAGCCGCACTCGCGGATCTGGTCGAGCACGGCGTCGAAGAACTCCCGCTCCCGTTCGGGCGTGAGCTTGGAGCGGCGGGGGGCGACGACCTGCTCGGAACCGTCCGTGGCCTGCGACGTCATCCCTGTTCGCCCCCTCGTTCCGTGCGTTCGATACGCCAGTGTACCGATACGAGCGCGTATCGGTACACTGGCGTATCGAAACCGCCCCGTATCGGTACCGAGCTGTACCGCTGCTGCGTACCCGTGCGACGGCGGCCAGCACCAGACGTCGGCGGACCGGCCGGCACGAAAACCGAGCGAAGGGCCGGGGATGGGAACCAGAACCGAGCCGTCGGCACAGGCGCCGGACGCACCCGCGCCCGACGCGCCCGCACGACGGCAGCCCCCGCCCGCACCCGCACGGTCCGCCGCGCCGCGCCCGCCCCTCGTACGGGAGCTGCTGCTCGTCGCGGGCCTCTTCCTGGTCTACAAGTCCGGCCGGCTGCTGGCGAACGACCACACCGGCGAGGCCTTCCGCAACGCCCGCCACGTGTGGACGTGGGAGCGGTTCCTGCACCTGCCGGACGAGAGCGTGGTCCAGTCGCTGCTGCTGCGCGGCGACGGGCTCGGCGACTGGCTGGTCGAGACGGCGAACACCTACTACGCGTTCGTCCACTTCCCCGCCACCGTCGCCTTCCTCGTCTGGCTCTACCTGCGGCGCCCCGGGCACTACGTGTGGGCCCGCCGGGCGCTGGCCCTGGTCACCGCCGCCGCCCTGGTGCTGCACCTCACCTTCCCGCTCGCCCCGCCGCGCATGCTCGGCGAGCCGGGCCTCGCGGACACCGGACGGGTGTACGGACCCACGGTGTACGGAGCGGCGCCGGCGGCCGACACGATGGCGAACCAGTTCGCGGCGATGCCGTCGCTGCACTTCGGCTGGGCGCTGATGGTCGCGGTCGGCCTGATCGCCGCGACCCGGTCGCGCCTGCGGTGGGTCTGGCTGCTGCACCCGCTGGTCACCCTGCTGGTGATCGTCGGCACGGCCAACCACTACTGGCTCGACTCGCTCGTGGTCACCGCGCTGCTCGGCCTCGCCCTCGCGGCCCTGCGGTGGGCCTCGCCGGCGACGTCCGGCGCCGGGCCCGCCCGACGCTCCCTGCCGTCCGAGCGCGTCGCACTGGCGGGAGCGGGCCGGTGAGCGCCGCCCTCCTCGCCGTCGTCCTGTCGCTGGTCTCGGCGGTGGCGTACGCCGGCGCCGCCGTCGCCCAGGAGCGGATCGCCTCCCGCAGCGGCGGCGCGGGAGCGGTACGGCTGCTGGCGAGCGGGGCCTGGTGGGGGTCGGTCGCGTTGAACGCGGCGGCCGCCCTGCTGCACGTCGTGGCCCTGAAGTACGGGCCGCTCACCGTGGTGCAGCCGCTGGGCGCGCTGACGCTGGTGGCCGCGGTGCCGCTGGGGGCGCGGCTGGCCGGGCGGCGGGTGGGCACGGCGGAGTGGCGGGGCATCGCGCTCACGCTCGCCGGGCTGGCCGCGATCCTGGTCGCCGCCTCCGGGCCCGCGCCCGACGACGTGCTGAGCGTGCCGGAGGCACTGGTGGTCGCCGGGGCGACGGCTGCGCTGGTCGGGCTGCTGGCCCGGCCCGGCGCCCGGCCGGGACTGCGGCACGCGACCGCGTCCGGCGTGGCCTCCGGTGTCGCCTCGGCGCTCACCCAGACCGTGACGGTGGCCGCGACGGACCGCTCGGGCTCGCCGTTCGACGGATCGGTGATCGTGGTGGCCGTGCTGGTCGCGGCGTTCGCGGCGGGCGGACTGCTGCTGTCGCAGACCGCCTACCGGGACGGTCTGGGCGCCCCGCTCGCCCTGGTGACCCTGGCCAACCCGGTGGCGGCCGCGGCGATCGGCCTCGCGCTGCTGAGCGAGCAGGTGCGGGGCGGCGTGGTCGGCGTCCTCGTCGCGCTGGCGGGCGCGGGCCTGGCCGCCTGGGGTGTGCTCCTGCTGACGCGGGCGCCCCGCCCGGCGGACGGCGGTCACCCGGTGGCGGCGGTGCTCGCCCTGCACCCCGAGCCGGCTCGCCGCGAGCCGTCACCGCTGCCCCGGCAGCCCTCGCCCCCGTCACCGTCCTCGCCCCCGTCACCGTCACCGTCACCGTCACCGTCGCCGTCCCCGGAACGGGTCACCTGCCCGTGAGCTCCCGGACGCCGTTCCGACACGGCGTCCGGACCCGGCCCTCCTCCCCCGCCGTTCACACCAGGAACGCCCTCGGCACCGTCTCACGACCGCGCACGGCACCCCGCCCCGACCGGCCCGCGGGCGGCGACCGCTGAGCTCAGGTGTGTCTGGAGGAACCCTGGGCAGCAGCCCCGGCGTGCGCCGAACGATCAAAGAGGCGCAGAATGATTCACTCAGGCAAACAGTAGTGACGCAACAGAAAGGCGGCAACGTGGTCGACGAACCGTCCGGTCCCCGGAAGCGGGTGAGGATGCCCCCGACGGTCGCGAACATGCCGCGGCACGTCCGGGAGGAGCTGGCCCGCCGGCTCCGCCGCACCAAGCGGGGCTTCCGCGAGGAGGACGTCCAGGTCGTCGAGGGCCCCCTGCTCAAACGCGCGGTCAGCGCCTCGGCGCTCGGCAACTGCATGGAGTGGTTCGACTTCGGTGTCTACAGCTACCTCGCCGCCACCATCGGCAAGGTGTTCTTTCCCGGCGCCTCGCCGGGGGCCCAGCTGATCTCGTCCTTCGCCACCTTCGCCGCGGCCTTCGTCGTCCGCCCGCTGGGCGGCCTGGTGTTCGGTCCGCTCGGCGACCGCATCGGCCGGCAGAAGGTGCTCGCCACCACCATGATCATGATGGCGGTCGGCACCTTCGCGATCGGCCTGATCCCCAGCTACGCCACCATCGGCATCGCGGCCCCGATCCTGCTGCTGCTCGCCCGGATGGTCCAGGGCTTCTCCACCGGCGGCGAGTACGGCGGCGCCACCACCTTCGTCGCCGAGTACTCACCGGACCGCCGCCGCGGCTTCCTCTCCAGCTGGCTGGACTTCGGCACCTTCACCGGGTACGCCCTCGGCTCGGCGCTGGTCACCGTGCTGAACCTGGCGCTCACGGAGGCGCAGATGCTCTCCTGGGGCTGGCGCCTGCCGTTCCTGATCGCCGGCCCGCTGGGCATCATCGGCCTGTACATGCGGACCAAGCTCGAGGAGTCCCCGGCCTTCCAGCAGCAGCTGGACGAGCACGAGAAGAGCCTCGCCCAGGACTCGGCGGGCAGCGAGTTCAAGACCATCGTCCGCGACCACTGGCGGCCGCTGCTGGTCTGCATGGGCCTGGTGCTGCTCTACAACGTCACCAACTACATGGTCACCGGCTACCTGGTCACCTACCAGACGGAGACCCTGGACCGCTCCAGCGGCTTCGCCGACCTCCTGGTGCTCATCGGGATGCTGTGGATCGTGCTCCTGATCACCTTCCTCGGACGGCTCAGCGACCATGTCGGGCGGCGGCCGCTGTACGCCGTCGGCGCGGTGGCGATGATCGTGCTGGCCCTGCCGTCCTTCCTGCTGCTGCGGCAGGACGGCACCTGGGCCCCGATCGCCGGGGTGCTGATCCTCTCCACCCTGCTGGCCTGCTTCGCCGCGCCGAGCGCCGCCACACTGCCCGCGCTCTTCCCGACCGCCGTGCGCTACGCGGCCATGGGCATCGGCTTCAACATCGCCGTGGCGGCCTTCGGCGGCACGACACCGCTGGTCACCGAGGCGCTGGTGAACGTCACCGGCAACACCCTGATGCCCGCCTACTACCTGATGGCGGCCGGTGTCATCGGTCTGATCACCGTGAAGTTCCTGCCGGAGAGCGCCCAGGTGCCGCTGCACGGCTCGCAGCCGATGGTCGGTTCGCGGCAGGAGCAGCGGGAGCTGATCACCTCCTCCCAGGACCTCTACCGCTTCTCCCAGGAGCGCTACTGGCCCCGCTGACACCCGTACGGCACGGGCATTGACCCGGGTGAAGCGGCGGCCTTACGTTCCCGCTGAGCACCGCGGTCCGTCCCAGCACACCCGTACGTACGCACAGCCTGTCGAGGAACATCGGGGATCCCTCCAGGAGGAGTCATGCGTCGTCTGCTCGCCGGCCTCGCCGCCGGCGCCGTACTGGCCGCCTTACCGGCCTGCGGTTCGTCCGGCTCCGACCGCACCGAGCCCGCGGACGAGGGGCCTGCGGGCGTCACCACCGTCGAGGTCGGCATCATCCCGATCGTGGACGTGGCGCCCCTCTACCTGGGCGAGAAGCAGGGCTTCTTCGAGGAGCGCGGACTGAGGCTCTCGCTCAGCCCCGCGCAGGGCGGCGCGGCGATCGTGCCGGGGGTGGTCAGCGGCCAGTTCCAGTTCGGCTTCTCCAACATGACCTCACTGATGGTCGCGCAGAGCAGCGGCGTGCCCGTGAAGGCCGTCGTCAACGGCGCCTCCTCGTCCGGCGTGGAGGGCGAGGACTTCGGCGGGCTCATGGTGAAGAAGGGGAGCCCCGTCAAGTCGCCGAAGGAGCTGGAGGGGAGGAAGGTCGCCGTCAACACGCTGAAGAACATCAACGAGACCGCGGTGCGCAACTCGGTGCGCCAGGACGGCGGCGACCCGGACGAGGTCCAACTCGTCGAACTGGCCTTCGACCAGATGCCCGCGGCCCTGGAGTCCGGCCAGGTCGACGCCGCCATGGTCGTCGAACCCGCCCTCGCCACCATCAAGGCACAGGGCGGCACCGAGATCGCCTCGTCCCTCGTCGACATCGCCGACGAGCTCACCGTCGCCATGTACTTCACCAGCGCGCAGTACGCGCAGGACAACCCGGAGCTGGTCCAGGCGTTCCAGGAGGCCACCGCGGAGTCCCTCGCCTACGCCGACGCCCACCCGGACGAGGTCCGCGCGATCGTCACCACGTACACGAAGATCCCGGCGGCCACCCTGGAACGGGTGACCCTCCCCAAGTGGCCCGCCGAGGCGAACCGCGCCTCCGTCGAGGCGCTGCGGGAGCTGGGCGAGGAGGACGGGTTCTTCCGGGAGACGCCCGACCTGGACGCGCTGCTGCCGTGAAGGACGCCGCCCCGGGCGCGGCCGGCCTCGCGGGCTTCCTCGCCCTGTGGGAGGCGGTGCCGCGGCTCGGCATCGTCTCCGCGGAGTACTTCCCGCCGGTCAGCCGCGTCGCGGACGCGCTGTCCGGGGAACTCGGCGACGGCGCCTTCTGGACCGCGCTCGGCTCCACGCTGACCGGATGGGCGCTGGGGCTGGCGATCGCGGTGACGGCCGGGGTCGTCGCCGGAGTCGTCATCGCGGTCGTCCCGTACCTCCGCGAGGCGACGGCCTCCACCATCGAGTTCCTGCGCCCCATCCCGTCGGTCGCCCTCATCCCGCTCGCGGTGCTGCTGTACGGCACGGAGCTGCGCTCGGTGCTGCTGCTGGTGGTGTACGCGTCGTTCTGGCAGGTGCTGCTGCAGACCCTGTACGGCGTCCGGGACGTCGACCCGGTCGCCGAGGAGACGGCCCGCGCCTACGGCCTCGGGCCCTGGGCGCGGGTCCGGCACGTCCTGTGGCCGACGGCCCTGCCGTACGTCATGACGGGCGTGCGGCTGGCCGCCGCGGTCGCCCTCATCCTGGCGGTGACCGCCGAGCTCGTCATCGGCGCCCCGGGGCTGGGTGCGCGCATCGCGGTCGCGCAGACCTCGCAGGCGGTGCCGGAGATGTACGCGCTGGTCGTCGTCACCGGGGTGCTCGGGCTGCTGATCAACACGGGCGCGCGCACGGTGGAGCGGCGGGCGCTGGCCTGGCACCAGTCGGTGCGCGGGGAGGTGGCGCTGTGAGGCGCCCGGCGCTGGGCCTGGTGCTCGCCCTCGCCCTGCCCGCGCTGCTGGTGGCGCTCTGGTGGCTGGCGTCGGCCGGCAGCACCGACGTCTACTGGCCGCCGCTGCGCACGATCCTCACCACGTTCCCGGACGTGTGGACGGCCGACCGGCTCCGCGCCGACGTCACGCCGAGCCTGCTGCGCCTGCTGGCCGGGTACGCGCTGGCGGTCGTGCTGGGCATCGCGCTCGGCACGGTCATCGGCTCGTACCGGTGGGTCCGGGCGGTCTGCGAACCGGTGCTGGAGTTCCTGCGCGCGGTGCCGCCGCCGGTCCTCGTGCCGGTCATCATGCTGTTCGCGGGCATCGGCGACACGATGAAGGTCCTCGTGATCGCGAGCGGCTGCGTCTGGCCGGTCCTGCTCAACACGGTCGAGGGCGTCCGCGCGGTGGATCCCGTGCTGGGCGAGACGGCCCGCGGCTACGGCATCACGGGGGCCGCCCGGCTGCGTCACGTCGTGCTGCCCTCGGCGAGCCCGCAGATCCTCACGGGGGCGCGGCAGGCGCTGTCCGTCGGCGTCATCCTGATGGTGATCAGCGAGATGTTCGCGGCCAGCAACGGGCTCGGCTTCACCGTCGTGCAGTTCCAGCGCCAGTTCGCGATCCCCGGGATGTGGACGGGCATCCTCCTGCTCGGGCTGCTCGGTTTCCTGCTGTCGCTGGTGTTCCAGCTGGTCGAGCGGCGGATGCTCGGCTGGTACCACGGTCTGCGCGCGTCCTCGCGGCGGTCGCCGTGACACGTGCCGCGACAACGCGAGGGGGCGGGTCATGCTGGACGTACGGGGGCTGGCGAAGGTCTACGAGGGGTCCGGCCGCCGGGTGGAGGCGGTACGGGACCTCACCTTCACGGTCGGCGCCGGGGAACTCGTCTGCCTGGTCGGCCCATCGGGCTGCGGCAAGACCACCCTGCTGAAGTGCGTGGCGGGACTGCTCACGCCCACGGCCGGTGAGGTCCTGCTGCGGGGCCGGCCGGTGACCGGGCCGCCGCCCGGCATGGCGGTGGTCTTCCAGGAGTACGGGCGCAGCCTGTTCCCCTGGATGCGGGTCGCCGAGAACGTCGAACTGCCGTTGAAGCAGAAGAAGCTGCTGAAGGACCGGCGACGCGCGCTGGTCACCGACGCGCTGGAGTCGGTGGGCCTGGCGGACGCGGCCGGGGCGTACCCCTGGCAGCTGTCGGGCGGGATGCAGCAGCGCGTGGCCATCGCCCGCGCGCTGGCGTACGAGCCGGACGTGCTGCTCATGGACGAGCCGTTCGCGGCGGTCGACGCCCAGACCCGCGCCGACCTGGAGGACCTGGTGCGCATGCTGTGGCGGGAGCGCTCCGTCACCGTCCTCTTCGTCACCCACGACATCGACGAGGCCGTCTACCTGGGCGAACGGGTCATCGTGCTGTCCGCCTCCCCCACCGTCGTACGGGAACAGCTGACGGTGGACCTGCCGGACGCGCGGGACCAGCTCCACACGCGCGTGGCCCCGCGCTTCGCCGAACTGCGCACGCACGTGTACGCGCAGGTGCAGGCGGCCAAGCGGGGGGCGGCCGGCCGGCGGTAGTGCCCGGCGGCCCTCACAGCACGAACCCGGCGGGGAACGGGTCCGTCGGGTCGAGCAGGTACTGCGCGGTGCCGGTGATCCAGGCGCGCCCGGTGAAGCTCGGCAGCACGGCGGGGATCCCGGCGACCTCGGTCGTGCCGAGCAGCCGGCCGGTGAAGCGGGTGCCGGTGAACGACTCGTTCACGAACTCGGTGCCCAGCGGCAGTTCCCCGCGGGCGTGCAGCTGGGCCATGCGCGCGCTGGTGCCCGTACCGCAGGGCGAGCGGTCGAACCAGCCGTGGTGGATGGCCATCGCGTGCCGTGAGTGGCGGGCCGTCGAGCCGGGGGCGAGCAGCTGGACGTGGTGGCAGCCGCGGATGGAGTCGTCCTCGGGGTGGACCGGCGCGTCCTCCTCGTTGATCGCGGCCATCAACGCCAGCGCCGCCGTCAGGATCTCGTCCTTGTGGGAGCGGTCGAAGGGCAGCCCGAACGCGTCCAGCGGCAGGATCGCGTAGTAGTTCCCGCCGTACGCGAGGTCGTAGGTCACCGTGCGGCCGTCGGCGAGGGTGGCCCTGCGGTCGAGGCCGTCGCAGAAGGACGGCACGCGTACAGCGCGCAGGCGGCACCCGTCATCCCGGCTCCGATCACCACGACATCGCAGGTCAGCGGTGTGCTCACGGCTTCACTGTGGCACATGGCACAGCGTGTGGGAATGGGGCGTGGGCAACCGGGGAGGAGCGGGTGGACCCCGACGCCGCCGGCGACCTGAACGCCGGCGGTGTCGGGATTCCGGGAAGGTGCCTCAACGCTGCGGCGCGGGCACCACGCTCAGATGGCTCGCGTTACGCCGGTCGCGGCGGGCGCCGCGCGGACCGGCCGCCGGCCGCCGCGCCTCGCGCAGGACCAGCGTGATGCGTGCGTATCCCAGCTCCTGCAGGGTCTTCGGGGTCTCGCCGACGACCCTGCAGTCGGTTCTGCCCCACCGCGGGTCCGGGTGGAGCAGCGGGCGCACGGCACCGTCGTCCTCGGCGGCGGCCGGTCCGACCGCGCGGATCCAGTGCGGCACGCCCTGGCGGTAGGCGGCGTCCATGATGGGGTCCTGGGCGATGTCCCGGCGGATCGACTGCAGGCCGCGGTCCTGCCCGTGGCGCTCCACCGCGGCGGCGAAACCGGCCAGCATCGGCAGGCACCAGCGGGACTCGTGCTCGCCGAGCACGCTCGCCGCGTCGGGGTGGAAGAGCACGAATCTGAGGAAGTTGTCCTCCGGCATGGCCGTCGGGTGCGGGCCGACGCCGTGGAACAGCCGGTCGTACGCGCTGTTGGACAGCACGACGTCCCAGCGGTGGTCGAAGACGACGGACGGGAAGGGGACGGCCTCCAGATAGGTGGCGTAGTCCTGCAGGTACGCACGTGCCTCGGGACTGTCGGGGACGGGCCGCGGTACGGACCGCTGCCCTCCTGCCTGAAATGCCATCGGGAGGTCACCCCTCTTGCCTCTGCGGCCTTCACGTGGCGTCTTGATCCTGCTGCCCCCGCCCGAGTCGTGTCAACTATCGTGGCATTCCGCGTCGGTCGACGGCTGGATCCCGCCACAGTTGTGGCGATACCTGGCTGGCGGTTCGCCTTCGGGGCTAATCTCCGTGCAGTTCACGGTGGTTGCCGGCGCCGGCGACCTCGCGTCCCGGGTCGTTCCGCTCCATCATGAGATTGGCTTGGAAGAGAGACGTGGGAGATCTGTCGGTGACGGATGGCTTCGAGGTTCCGGACGCCGCGGCGACGGTGCTGCTGCCGGCCGTCGTGGCCCGTGTCGCCGCGCTCGCCGACCGGCTGGGCGTGTCACGTGACGAGGTGTTCGACGGCCACCGCCTCTCGGTGGCCTCCGGTGTGCCGGAGGGCGTGGTGAAGGCCCTGCTGGACGGCAGGCCGGCCGGGGAACCGGACGTGCAGGCCCGCTTCCTGCAACGGCTCGACCTGCTGCGCCGCACCCGTCTCAAGCCGGGCGGCCGCAAGTACACCCAGCAGGAGATCGCCGACGGGGCGGGCATGTCGCGCCAGCAGGCGGGCGCCCTGATCAACGGCGACCGGCGGCCCACGATGGAGCACTGCGACGCCATCCAGCGGTTCTTCCGGGTGCACGCCGGTTTCCTCACGGCCGAGGACCCCGAGGCGCTCGCGAGCGCGCTCACGCGCACCGAGCAGGAGCTCCTGCAGCAGCTCGCCGGCCAGGAGCGCGCGGCCGCCCCCGGTGAGCGGGCCGCCGACGATCCGCTGGAGCGGCTGCTGCAGGACCACGGTGTCCGCGGCATCGCCTGGCGGGCCGCCCAGCTGCCCACCGACCAGCACCGCGACAAGGTGGCGGAGTGGCTCGACATGCTCCTGGAGAGCGTCAAGCGGCCCGAGTCCTGACCCGGGGGAGAACTGTGGGCATCGGAAGGCAAATGCGCCGCCTGTGCGGCGAGTTGGTCGGTGGGCTCCCGCCCATCGCGCCGGAGGATCCGGCCGGTCTGCACACCGCGCTGTGCGACGCGATGAGCAGACGCCGCGGCCGTCCTGTGCGGCACCGCATGGCCGCCTTCCCGTCCGGCACCGCCAGCGGGCTGTGGCTCGACATGGCCGACCAGGACCTGATCGTCATCGAGGAGCGGACCGCGCCCGACCACCAGCTGGTGATCCTCGGCCATGAGCTGTGGCACCTGCACGCCGGGCACCACGGGCACCACGTCGAGGGCACCGCGGGCGCCCCGGCCGCCGCGGTCGCGGCGCGGCTGGTCGACGAGGACGCGGACCTGCGGGCGACGGTGCTGAAGGTCGCGGCCCGCACCCGCTTCGACGCGGGCCACGAGCGGGACGCCGAGGCGTTCGGGCTGCTGCTGGCGAGCAAGTGCCGCACCCGGCTGGCGGGTTCGTCGCTGCGCGGGCCCGTGCAGCGCGATCACCTCGCGGGCCGCATCGAGACGTCGCTGGGGTACCACGGGGCGCAGGGCTGAGACCCCGCGGTGCTTCAGGTGGCGCTGCGCTCGCTCGCCTCCTTCAGGTCCTCGGCCACGGCGCGGGTGTGCGCGGTGTCGGGCCGGCCGGCCGCCGTCGCCGGGCGGCCCGTCAGCAGCAGTTCCCGCCAGTGCTCGCGGTTCCAGTCCGCCGGGAGCGTGGTGTGCACGAAGTCCTCGACCAGGCTGAGGAAGCGGGCGGGGTCGCTGTGGAACGGGAAGTGGCCCGCCCCCTCGAAGACCGCCAGCCGGCTGCCGGGCATCGCCTCGTGGGCGCGGTACGCGTGCCGCACCGGCACCACGCTGTCCCGGTCGCCCCAGAGCAGCATGGTCGGCATGCCCTCGGTCAGGTAGCAGCGGTCCAGCATGGTCACCGCCTGGCCGCGCCAGTCGACCACGCTCCGCAGCGTGTGCACGAAGGCGCTGCGCGAGGTCGCGTCGGGCAGCGCGTCCACCATGGTCAGCAGTTCGGGCGCGTCCTGCCCGAGGTCGGTGTCCAGGAACCGCATCAGCCGCGCGAACAGCTCCACCTGCAGCCGCATCCCGGGCAGCGTCAGCAGGGCCAGCAGCAGCGGGGCCCCGGGCAGTGACACGGCCCGCAGCACGGTGTTCACCTCACGGCCGACTCCCCCGGCGCTGACCAGGATCAGCCGTTCGGTGCGCTCGGGGTACTGGTAGGCGAACTGCATCGCCACACCGCCGCCCAGCGAGTGCCCGACCAGGGTGGCCGACTCGATGCCGAGCGCGGTGAGCAGGTCGCGCACCCCGTTGGCGTACGCGGCCACCGAGTAGTCGGCGCGCGGCTTGTCGGAGGCGCCGTGGCCGAGGAGGTCGGGCGCGATCACGGTGTGGCCGCGGGCGAGGTCGGGGATGACCTCGGCCCAGGTCGCCGAGGAGTCCCCGATGCCGTGGATGAGGACGAGCGGGGGTCCCTCCCCGACCAGGCGGTACGCGCGGCGGTAGCCGTGCACGACGCGGTACCGCAGTTCCAGTTCCCCGTCGGCGACCGACCGCAGACGGGCACGCAGTGGGCGCCGGTGCGGTGCCTCGTCCACGGGCCCCTCCCGTATCCCGGGCCGCCGCGGCGGCCGAGTGCGTCTCTTCCGGCGCTCCAAGCGTAGAACGCCCGCTTTTCCAGGGGTTTCGTGAGGATTCCCCTCCGCTGAGCGGGCGAACCTCCCCGGACGGAAACGGGATTGTCAGTGGCGGGCGGCAAGCTGGGACCGTGCCACCGCCGCGCCGGGGGCGCAGGTGCCGATCCACCCGTCCGACCAGGGGAGAGCCGACCGATGCAGACCGCCGTACTGACCGACCGTGAACGCGCCGCCGTCCAGGCCTACCTGCGGCTGACCCGGACCGTACGGGCCGCCTTCGACGGTCCGCCGGACCAGGACCGACCACCGGTGGTGCCGACCGCCGCGCTGGCGGAGGCCGAGCAGGCACTGGCGGCGGCCGGCCTCGCGGGCAACGAGGAGGAGTTCTTCCGGCTGCTGCGGAGCTGGTGCCCCGAGGTCTGAGCGCTTCGGGGCTCCGGCCCGGTCACGCGGGCGCCGCCCCTCAGCCGGGGGTCGCGCCGCGCGCGAACGGTACCGACACCGCCGTGGCCACCAGGCCCCGCCGCACGATCCAGCGGCCGTCGAAGGACGCGACGCGCCGGCCGTCCACCACCGGGCCGGGCACGAGGAGTTGGGCGTGGAAGGTGCCCGTCCGGGCGCCGGGAGCCGCGGACACGTCGATGTCGGCCTCCGAGAAGTCCAGCCACTTGCCGGTGAGCGGGAACCACGCCTTGTAGACGGACTCCTTGGCGCTGAACAGCAGCCGGTCCCAGTGCACTCCGGGCCGGTCGGCGGCCAGGCGGCGCAGCCGGACCTGCTCGGCGGGCAGGGCGATCGCGTCCTGCACGCCCTCCGGGAGGGGCGCGTGCGGCTCGGCGTCGATGCCGAGGGAGGCGAGGTCGCCGACGCGGACGAGCGCGGCGGCGCAGTAGCCCTCGCAGTGCGTCATGCTGCCGGTCAGCCCGGCCGGCCAGACGGGAGCGCCCCGCTCCCCGGGCAGGACGGCCTGCGCGGGCACGCCCAGCTTCTCCATGGCGCGCCGGGCACAGCCCCGTACGGCGGTGAACTCGCGGCGGCGCTTGGCCACCGCCCGCGTCATGAGCGCCTCCTCCGCGGGGAAGAGCACCGTGTCACCGGCCGGGTCCACGCCGTCGCCCTCGTGTCTCTCGACGACCACGACCGACTGCGGGAGCAGTTCCTCGATCACCGGCTGCGGCCTCCGTCCGTGTCGGCGGGCGCCGGCAGGATGCGGCGCGGCCGTCCCGGCGGCTGCGGGCGCGGGCGCCACTCGCGGGGGTAGCCCACCGACACCTCCTCGAAGCGCACCCCGTCCAGCCAGGTGGTCCGCGGGATGTGCAGATGGCCGTAGACCATGGTGGTGACGCGGAAGCGGCGGTGCCAGTCGGCGGTCAGCCGGGTGCCGCACCACATCGCGAACTCGGGGTAGCGCAGGACGTTCGTCGGATGCCGGTCCAGCGGGTAGTGGTTGACCAGTACCGTCGGCAGGTCCGCGGGCAGCTCGGCGAGCCGGCGCTCCGTCTCGGCGACCCGCGCCCGGCACCAGGCGTCCCGGCTCGGGTACGGATCCGGGTGGAGCAGCTGCTCGTCGGTGCAGACGACCCCCGTGCCGTACGCGTACGCCAGGCCCTCGTCCTTCGTCGTCGTGCCCCTGGGCAGGAACGAGTAGTCGTACAGCAGGAAGAGCGGGGCGATCACGGCCGGGCCGCCCGGGCCCTCCCAGACCGGGTAGGGGTCCTCGGGCGTCGTGACGCCCAGGTCCCGGCAGAGCGCGACGAGGTGCTCGTACCGCGCCACCCCGCGCAGGGTGACGGTGTCCTTCGGGTGGGTCCACAGTTCGTGGTTGCCGGGGGCCCAGACGACGCGCGCGAAACGGCCGGCGAGGGTCTGAAGGGTCCAGCGGATGTCCTCGACGGTCTCGGCGACGTCCCCGGCCACCAGGAGCCAGTCGTCGTCACTCTCGGGGCGCAGCTTCTCCACCAGCGCCCGGTTCTCGGGATATCCGACGTGGAGATCGCTGATGGCCAGCAGATTCCCCGTGCGGCCGGCCTTCGGTTCCACCCTCGCGCTCCCTCCACGTACCCGTCGATCACACAAGAACACACGGGTGTGCCGCCGGACAAGCGAACAGCCGGACGACGGACGGGTTCGGCCGCACCACCGGTGCCCGCTCGGGCCGCCCGCCGCACCGCTGTCGCACCGCTGAGCGAGGATTAACACGCGCGTGACAGAAGCAGGGGTGCGCGTGGCCTTATGATCGCCCCAACACCACCGCCACGCCGCTCCCTTCGCGTACGGCGGTTCGGCGTACCTCCCTCCCCCCTGGCCGGGCACGGCCTGCTCCGCCGTGCCCGCGCATGCCCGAAAGGCGGCCTGCATGGTCTCTCGCGTACGCGTCTGGCTCAACCGCACGTACGCGGAGAACGTGTTCTTCATGGATCAGCTGAGACGCAATCCGCAGGGGCGTCCGGTCGAGATCCACGCCACCCACGGCGACCCCGACTCCCCCGTACCGGCCGCCGCCGACACCGCCGACCTGGAGCCGGAGGGCCTCTCCTCGGCCGCGTACGTGGAGTACGCCCTCGACCAGTGCCGGCGCCGGGGCATCGACGTGTTCGTGCCCCGGCTGCACCAGGCGGCCGTCACCGCGCACCGCGCGGAGTTCGCCGCCGCGGGCACGGTCCTGCTGGCGCCCCCCGCCGAGGCCGTGCAGGTGTTCGCGGACAAGGTGACGGCGTACGAGGCGGTGGAGGCGCTCGGGGTGCCGGTGCCGCCGTACCACCGGGTGCGCGACGCGGACCAGCTCCTCGGCGCCGTCGAGGAGCTGGAGGCGGCCGGGCACACGGCGTGCTTCAAGCCCGCGTCGGGCGCGGGCGGGGTGGGCTTCCGGGTCCTGACGCGGTCCCCGTTCTCCCTCACGCACCTCACCGGGTTCCCGAGCCCGTACGTGCCGCTGGACCTGGTCGTGGCGGCGGTGCGGGAGGCCGGGGAGCCGGTCGACTGGCTGGTCATGCCCCGGCTGGAGCAGCCCGAGGTGTCCGTCGACTGCCTGACCGGCCCCGACGGGCGGGTACGCATGGCGGTGGGCCGCACGAAGAACGGCCGCCGCCGCGGCTTCACGCTCCACCCCTCGTGGATCGAGCCGGCCCGCCGCATCGCGGAGGGCTTCGGCCTGCACTACCTCACCAACATCCAGTTCCGCGTGTTCGGGGACGAGCCGGTCCTCATGGACGTCAACACCCGCCCGGCGGGCGGCCTGCACCAGCTGTCCCTGTGCGGCCTCAACGCGCCCTGGGCGGCGGTGCGGCTGGCCCTCGGCGAGGACCCGGGCGAGCTGCACCCGCAGCGCCTCGGCCAGGACTACACGGTCGTCTCCGGCACCCGTCCCCTGCGCCCGGTCGCCCTGCCGTACCAGCGCCCGGACGGACCCCCGGTCACCGCCACGGGCACCCTCGCCGCCCCGGCCCACTCCCCGTCCGCGGGCAGGCCGCTGGCCGTCTGAGAGCCTGGCAGCAGGCCCGGTCCGGCGCTCACCGCAGGTAGGCGAGGCCCGGGTGGACCGCGGTGTAGCCGTCGACGAGCCTGCGGGCCACCTGCACGGAGTCGACGAGCGGGTGCAGCGCGAAGGCCTTCACCGCGTCCCGGCGGGAGCGCGACTCGGCGGCGGCGAGGACCTCCCGCTCGACGGCCTTCACCGCGCTCACCAGTCCGGTGGCGTGGCCGGGCAGCGCATCCACGGAGAAGGGGTGCGCGCCGCTCGCGTCGACGAGGCAGGGCACCTCGATGACGGCCTCGGTGTCGAGGACCGGCAGGGTGCGGCCGTTGCGGACGTTGAGGATCAGGGTGGCGCGCTCGTCGCGGGCGATGCCCCGCATCAGGGCGAGGGCCACCTTCTCGTAGCCGCCGGAGAGGTCGTCGGCCTCGCGTTCGCCCGCGCCCGCCGTCTCGCGGTTCTCCGCCATGTAGGTGGCCTCGCGCTCGGCGCGGGTGTCCTCCCATGCCTTCAGCGCCCCGGTGCCCGGGCGGCCCGCCTCCTCGTAGAAGCGGGCCTGCTGGTCGCGGAGGAAGGCGCCGCGGGTCCGCTCGGCCTCCTGGTAGGCGCGGACGGCCTCCCGGTTGAAGTAGTAGTAGTGCAGGTACTCGTTCGGGACCGCGCCGAGCGACCGCAGCCAGTCGGGGCCGAACAGCCGGCCCTCCTCGAAGGAGCCGAGCAGCGCGGTGTCGGCGAGCAGGCGCGGGAGCTCGTCGCGGCCCCTGACGCGCAGGCCGCGGACCCAGCCCAGGTGGTTGAGCCCGACGTAGTCGATCCACGCCTCGCGCGGGTCGGCGACACCGAGCACCCGGGCGATCCGGCGGCCCAGCCCGACCGGCGAGTCGCAGATGCCGATCACCCGGTCGCCGAGGTGACGGGCCATGGCCTCGGTGACCAGCCCCGCGGGGTTGGTGAAGTTGATGACCCAGGCGTCCGGGGCGAGCCGGGCGACGCGGCGCGCGATGTCGACGGCCACGGGCACGGTGCGCAGACCGTACGCGATGCCGCCCGCGCCGACCGTCTCCTGGCCGAGGACGCCCTCCGCGAGGGCCACCCGCTCGTCGTCCGCCCGGCCCTGGAGGCCGCCGACACGGATCGCGGAGAAGACGAAGTCGGCGCCGCGCAGGGCCTCGTCCAGGTCGGTGGTGGCACGCACCTCGGGCGCGTCGGGGACCCCCGCGGCCTGCTCCGCCAGGACCCGGGTCACGGCGGACAGCCGCCCCGCGTCCAGGTCGTGCAGCACGACCTGCGTCACCCGGCCCGCGCCGCGGTCACCGAGGAGCGCCCCGTACACGAGCGGCACCCGGAACCCGCCGCCGCCCAGAATCGTCAGCCTCACGCCACTTCCCGCCTTCGCCGTCCGTCCTGATCACCTCGGACCGACGCTACCCGCCGGGCCGCCCGGACGGGCGGACGGGCGGCCCAGGCGGCACGGACCGTCGTCCGGCGCCCTCCACGGCGCCATCCGGCACGAACCGGGTTCAAGGTGTGAACTCGCCGCCACGGCGAGGACTTTCGCTGCTTCACCTCTTGACGGCCCGGGTGACCGGGAGCACATTGAGCCCCGCAGCCTTCTGTGAGAGCGCTCTCAAGGCATCCCTTCCCGCACCCCGTCCCCGCACCTCACCCCCGCATTTCCTGGAGAGGTCCCCATGAGAACCCCCACGACACGCACGGCACCCACCCCGGGCAGACGCCGCCCCCTGCGGCGCGCCCTGCTCGCCGTCGTCAGCGCGCTGAGCCTCGCGGCGGCCGGCGCCTCGGTGGCCGAGGCGTCCGCGCCCACGCCGCCGTCCGGCTGGACGCAGCTCTTCGTCGACGACTTCGACGGCGCGGCCGGGACCGGCGTCAACACCGCCAACTGGCAGTACGCGACCGGCACCGGCTACCCCGGCGGGCCCTCGAACTGGGGCACCGGCGAGATCGAGACGATGACCAACAGCACCAACAACGTCGCGCTCGACGGCAACGGCAACCTCCGCATCACCCCGCGGCGCGACGCCGCCGGCAACTGGACCTCGGGCCGCATCGAGACCGTCCGCACGGACTTCCAGCCGCCGGCGGGCGGCAAGCTGCGCATCGAGTCCCGCATCCAGCTGCCGAACGTCTCCGGTGCCGCGGCCCGCGGCTACTGGCCGGCGTTCTGGGCGCTCGGCGCGCCGCACCGGGGCAACTACTGGAACTGGCCGGGCGTCGGCGAGCTCGACATCATGGAGAACGCCAACGGCCTCAACACCGTCCACGCCACGATGCACTGCGGCACCAGCCCGGGCGGCCCCTGCAACGAGACCTCCGGCATCGGCTCCTCCACCACCTGCCAGGGCACCACCTGCCAGGGCGGCTTCCACACGTACCGGCTGGAGTGGGACCGCTCGACGAGCGTGGAGGAGATCCGCTTCTACCTCGACGGCAACAACTTCCACACCGTGCGGGCCAACCAGGTCGACGCGACGACCTGGCGGAACGCCACCGACCACGGGTACTTCGTCATCCTGAACGTGGCGATGGGCGGCGGTTTCGTGGACGCCTTCGGCGGCGGCCCGGACGCGGCCACGGTGCCCGGTCACTCGATGGTCGTCGACTACGTGCAGGTGCTCTCCAGCGGGGGCGGCACCACGCCGCCGCCGAGCCGTGACGCGTACGGCACCATCCAGGCCGAGTCCTACGACAGCCACGGCGGGACGTTCACCGAGGCCACCACCGACAGCGGCGGCGGGCAGAACATCGGCGCCCTGGCCAACGGGGACTGGGCCCTGTACAAGGGCGTGAACTTCGGGTCCTCGCCGGCCACCCAGTTCCGCGCGCGGGTCGCGAGCGGCGCCCCCGCGGGGGTGAGCGGACTGGTCGAGGTGCGCCTCGGCAGCCGGACGAGCGCGCCGATCGGCAGCTTCTCGGTGGGCGGCACGGGCGGCTGGCAGTCCTGGCGGACGATCCCCGCGAACATCGGCAACGTCACCGGAACCCATGACGTCTACCTCACCTTCACGAGCGGTCAGCCGCAGGACTTCGTGAACGTGAACTGGTTCGGCTTCGCCCGCTGAGGCTTCACCTCCGGAGCGAGTACGGCGAAGGGCGGGTCGCACGCGCGCGCGTG
>NZ_JAVRHI010000349.1:0-13301 GCF_034105845.1 Streptomyces sp. CRN 30
CCGGCCACCGCCCACAGCGCCGCCGCCACGTCGTGGCGCGGCACCGGCGCCGGACCGTCGGCGGCCAGCAGCTCCCGCAGGGCCGGCGCGGCCTCGGCGGCGAGCGCGCCGTAGCGGACCAGGGCCCGGACCACCGTCCGCCGGACCCAGTCGTTCGGCGCGGAGCGGACGAGATCCACGACGAGCGGTACCGACGGGCGGTGTCCCAGCAGGCCGAGGGCCGTCACGAGCCGGTGGTGCTCGCCGGCCGTCGTCTCGGCCGACGGCGCCGCGAGCCGCTCGTGCAGGACCGGGCCCAGGGGAGCCGCGTCCTCGGGGCCCAGCGCCTCGATCCAGTACGTGAGCTGCTCGGGCACCTCCAGCCCGCTCCGGCTCAGCAGGTTGACGAGGGACGGGACGATGTCCGGGCGCCCCTGGAGAGCCAGGACGTTGATGGCCTTGCCCGCGGGCAGGTCCCACCAGCGCTCACCGGGGGCGAGCTGCTCGTCCTTCCACCGGACCAGGCCGTCGAGCAGCGCCTCGTGCGCCGGGAGGGAGACGGGGGCCAGGTGGTACAGCTCGCCGAGAACCTGCCGGTTGAGCCGGAGGTCGGGTTCGCGCAGCAGCTCGCCGAGTGCCTCCACCGGCTCGTCGGAGGGGATGCGCCAGCCCGTCATCAGCCGCCCGGCCTCGGACACGGCCGCCAGCCGCTGTCCCCGGTCGGGGCTGCGCAACTGGGCGACGAGCAGCGGGTAACGCAGGTCGGTCCGGTCGCCGAGGTTCCGGTGCAGCTCGGCCAGCAGATCGTCGGCGACGTCGGCGTCCACGGCCGCCCGGTGCTCGGCCTCCAGCTCACGGAGGTGGGAGAGCAGCGTGTCGGTGCGCGGCCGCTCCGGCTCCGGGGCGGGCGGCTCCATGATCTTGGTCTCGCGGGCGAGCCGCATCACGTCCAGGGCGATCGGCACGCTGTCCGCGGGGAGCGACTCCGGGGCGCACCGGGCCAGCCCGGCGAGGGCGGCCAGCCGCACCCGCGGATCGGGGGAGCCGGCGACGACGTCGCCCAGCAGCCGCCCCGCCGCCCCGCCCAGCGCCCGCGGATGCCGGGTGCCCAGGGTGCCGGCGGCCCGTACCAGCTCCCGTGCCGCGGCCGGGGAGGGCTCGGCGGGCAGCCGGTCGCGCAGGACGCCGAAGACCCGTACCGGATCGGGGTGCAGGTCGGCGAGTGCCCCGGGCAGCGCGGCGCGCAGTCCGTCGTCCGGGTCGGTCACCAGCCCCAGGAGCACCTCCGCGCGGTCGCGGATCAGCTCGCGGCCCCGCAGGACGGTGGCCCGCCACTCCTCCTCGTCCTCCTCGTCGCCGTCGTACCAGAGCGGGCCGTCGTCGGGGGAGACCGACCGCCAGACGCTGCCCACCAGCTCCACGACGGCGGCCCGGTCGGCGGCCCGCTCCGTCGCGATCAACTCGAAGAGGAACGGGACACAGGCGACCGTGGAGTCGTAGACGTCGCCCTGGTGGTGCACCGCGCCGTACATGCCGTCCAGGGCGGTCTCGCGCTCCCGCGGATCGTCCGAGGCCAGGCCCCACAGCAGCTCCGGGACGTCCGTCGCCGAGTCCGTGTACGCGTGTCCCATGGACGCCCAGTCGACGTCGTCGATCCCCTTGAACACCACAAGCCTCCCCCGTAGCCGAACGGCGTGCGGCCGCCGTGGATCACAGCATGCCGCACGCCACCGACAACGGAGCCCGTGCTCAGAGTTCCTTGATCCGTACGTCCCGGTAGGACACCACGTCCGTCGTGCCGTGGACCTGGAGTCCGATGTGGCCGGAGGCGTACCGCCGGCCGTCCGTGCCCGGGTCGTCCGCGCGCTCCGGGTAGAAGGTCTGGCCGCCGGTGTTGTCGAACTCGTTGATCAGCACACCGTTGCGGTAGACCGAGTAGTGCTGGTCGACCACCCGGATCTCGTAGTCGTTCCAGGTGCCCTTCTGGGTCACGCCGGCGCCCGCCAGGCCGACCCGGTCGAAGCCGTAGACCGAGCCGGTCTTGTACAGGTCGCCGGTCGGGCTGTCGAACTCCTGGATCTCGTGCCCGTACTTGATGGCGACCCACTCCGGACGCGTCTCCTCCGGGTGGCCGTGGACCCACGGGAAGCGCACGAAGACACCCGAGTTGGCGTTGCCCGTGCCCGGCGCGTCGTCCCGCCACTGGAGCTTCAGTGAGAAGTCGCCGTAGGTCCGCTCGGGGAACCACAGCATCCCGAGCCCCGGCACCGTGGTGCCCGAGGTGATGGACCCGTCCCCGTTGGCCGTGAACGAACCGCCGCCCACCTGCTCCCACTTGGCCAGCGACGCGGCGCTGCCGTCCATGATCGTCCGGTAGCCGTCGGTCTGGCCGGGCGTGCCGATGCCGGAGTCGCGGGCGGCCTGACGGACCGCCTTCAGCTCCCGCTCGTCGATGACGCCCTCGTCGAGGAGCCGGTCGGTCACCTCGCGCGCGTGCTTGAGGAAGAGCGCCCGGGAGGACCACTCCCGTTCGTCCTCGATCAGCTCGTTGATCCGGCAGCGGTTGTTCGTCACCCGGTTCGGGACACCGGAGTCGACAGTGCCGACGATCACCGTGAGCCGCTCGTCCCACTCCGGGCAGGCGGGCGCCGGCACACCGCCGCCCGTCACCACCGTGAAGCCGACGCCGACCGGCGCGGAGACGTTGCCCGCCCTGTCGCTCGCGCGGTACGTCACCGTGTGCGTACCGGTGCGGTCGACGACCACGGGCGCGGTGTACGCCAGGTAGGGGCCGCCGTCGAGGGAGTACTCGATGCCCGCGACCCCGGAGCCGCCCTCGTCGGTGGCGCTGACCGTCACGCGCGCGTGGCCGACGTAGGCGCCGTTCGCGTTCCTGCTGCCGTCGACGGTCGCGCCGGTCACCGGCGGGGTGGTGTCCTGCGGGGGCGCGGCGGCGACCGTGAACTCCACGCTCTTCTCCGGCGCCGTGTTGCCCGCCTTGTCGGTGGCGCGGTAGCGCACGGTGTGCGTGCCGACCCGGTGCACCATGACGGGCGCCGTGTACGGCTGCCAGGCGCCGTCGCCGACCGCGTACTCGATGCCGTTGACGCCGGAACCGGTGTCGGACGCGGTGACCGTCACCGTCGCCATGTCGATGTACGCCCCGTCCGCGTTCCGCTCCCCGGCGACCGTCGCCGACGTCTGGGGCGGCGTGGTGTCGTCGGTGTCGGGGGCGACCACGGTGAACGCCACGCTCTTCTCCGCGGCGGCGTTGCCCGCCTTGTCGAACGCGCGGTAGCGCAGCGTGTGGTCGCCGACCTCGTCGACGACGACCGGCGTGGTGTACGGCTGCCAGGCACCGTCGGCGCCGAGCGCGTACTCGACCCGGTCCACGCCCGAACCACCCGCGTCCGTGGCCCCGATCGTGACGCTCGCCGAACCGACGTACTGTCCGTCGGCGTTCCGGGTGCCCGCCACGTCCGCGGTCGTCTCGGGCGCCGTGGTGTCGTCGCCCCCGCCGCCCTCGGTGACCACCAGGACGCCCCGCATCTCCCCGTGGCCCGGGATGGTGCAGTGGTAGTGGTAGCGGCCGGGGGAGAGGGTGACCTCGGCGGTGTGCCGGCCGCCCTGCGCGTCGAAGGGGTTGGCAAGGATGTTGACCTGCACGTCGTTGTTGTACTCGGGGTCGCTGGTGGTGAAGGTCAGCGTGTGCGGCATGCCGGTGGTGTTGCCGGTCGCCTCGCTGTTCTCGAAGACGATCGTCGCCGCGCCGGCGACCGCGGTCGCGGGCGCGGAGGTGTACGCCGTGATGTCGTTGCCGGCGGTCCAGGTGAGGACCTGTTCGGCCCGTGCCGCGGGCGGCTCCGCCTGCCCGGCCGCCGGTGTCGTCTCCACTCCGAGCAGCATGAGCAGGACGGTCAGCAGACCCGCCCACACCCTGCCGCTTCGCCGTGCGCGCAGTTGTGTCACCGCGTCGTCCCCCTCGCCAGCTGTCCGGCGGTCGGCGTCGGGCCGCCGCCCGTGTAGGTGACCCGCCACAGCGCCGACTTGGCGTCCGAGGTGAAGAAGCCGCGCCCGTAGTCGAGGACGTACAGCGCGCCGTCCGGACCGAACTTCCAGTCCATGAGGTTCTTGATGCCGTCCGCGCCGACCGGCACGATCTTCTTGAGCGACTCCGAGTGCACCGGCAGTCCGCCGTCGCCCTGGGTCGCCGGGTCCATCAGCACCGCGTTGCGCGGCTGCCCGTCGTCGTAGAAGTCACCGACGAACCACTTGCCGTCCCAGTACCGCGGCCACTTGGCCGCGCTGGTGCTCGCGGCGTCGTAGCGGTAGACCGGTCCGTCCATCGCGGCCTGGCCGCCGCCCTTGAGCCAGGGCAGCAGGTAGCTGGCCTCGTCCGCCTCGTACGAGGGGACGCCGTTCTCGTCGCGCGGGAAGTCCGGGCCGCCGCCGTCGGGCGCGTACCAGATGTTGTTGCCGGTGACCGGCGGCAGGTTGACCAGGCCGTCGTTGTTCGGCGACTCGTTCTTCGGGGCGTCGCAGTCGTACCAGCCGAGCGGCTGCGAGGGGTCGGGGAGGTTTCGGTCCCGGTAGGGCTGCTTGTTGCCCATGCAGTACGGCCAGCCCCGGTTGCTCGCCTCGGTGATCACGGCGAAGGTGTCGTACTTGGCCGGGCCCCAGGTCGGCGACGGGCTGGACGCGTCGGGGCCGACCCAGCCCGCGTACAGGGTGTCGGTCGACCTGTCGACGGAGATCCGCGCCGGGTTGCGGACGCCCATCACATAGATCTCACCGCGCGTCTTGCCGCCGCCCTCGGCCGTCTCCTTGCCCGTGAAGAGGTTGCCCTCGGGCAGGGTGTACGTGCCGTCCGGCTCCGGGTGGATACGCAGGATCTTGCCGTTGAGGTTGTTGGTGTTGCCGGCGGTGCGGCGCGCGTCCGCGAAGGAGACGCCCTTGAAGTTCGGCTCCGGGTTGTTGCCGGAGTAACCGCCGCTGAAGCCGCTGGAGTTGTTGTCACCGGTGGCGATGTACAGGTTGTCCTTCGAGTCCCAGGCCATGCCGCCGCCCGCGTGGCAGCAGCTGTGGATCTGCACCGGCCACTCCAGCAGCACCTTCTCGCTGGAGAGGTCCAGCTTGTTCGTGGCCTGGTCCAGGGTGAAGCGGGAGACACGCCGCTCGGCCATGTGCGCGACGCGGTCGATCTCCGAGTGCGGGGTGTAGTGCAGGTACACCCACCCGTTCCGCTCGAAGTCCGGATCCAGCTCGATGCCGAGCAGACCCTCCTCCACCTTGATCAGTTCCTCGCCGCCGCCCTTGTTGCCGAAGACGGTCAGCTCACCGGCGAGTGTGACCTTCTCCGTCGTCGGGTCCCAGACGTGGATCTCGCCCTTGCCCTTGCCGATGTCGGGGTCGTTCCAGTCGGTGACCACCGGCACGGAGGCGTCGGTGCCGCCGCGGCCGATGTAGAAGACGCGGCCGTCGGGGGCGGTGACCAGGCCGTGCGGCTCGCCGATCTGGTCGTTCTGCCCGGCCTGGTTGGGCCGGGTCAGCCGCTCCGCCGCGTAGTTGCCGTCGATCGTGGCCTTGCAGTCGGCTTGCACCAGCCGCGTCGTCCACAGCAGGGCGCCGCGCAGGTGCGTGCGGAAGTCGGTCTCGTCCCAGGAGGAGGCCGTGCCGCCCATGCCGGTGTAGAAGGAACGTCCGCCGTCGTAGTCGCGGCACCAGCTGACGGGGTGGTCCGCGCCGTTGGCGCCGCTCCCCGGCTGATACGTCGACTCGCGCACCCGGGCGACCGTGTGCACGTCGCCGGACGGGTTGGTCTGCCAGTTCAGCCACTTGTCGGGGCGCTTCCACCGCACCGGCAGGTCCTTGGTGGCCGGGTGCAGGCGGTCGCCGACCTCGACGGTGGCCCGCTGGACGGACGCCGGACCGCCGGCCGCCGGGCGTGCGCCGATCAGACCGGTGTACCAGTCCGAGTACGGCTCCGCGCGGGCCGCGTCGTGGACGCCGACGAAGCCGCCGCCGGCCTCCATGTACGCCTCCAGGCCCGCCTCCTGCTCCGGGTCGAGGACGTCGCCGCCGCCGGTCAGGAACACGATCGCGTTGAAACGGCCCAGCCGCTTCTCGTTCGTGAACACCGAGGCGTTGTCGGTGGCGGTGACCGTGAACCGCTGGTCCTCCGCTCCTGTCAGGCCGATCCGCTCGATCGCCGCGATCCCGGCGTTGACGACCGGGGACTCCTCCCCGGCCGACGCCGACCCGTAGAAGACCAGCACCCGTACGTCCGCGCCGCCCGGCGGCGACTTGATCGACATCGTTGTCAAGGTCGGCTCCGGCGCCGGGAGCGCCCCGGCGGCGGGTCCCGACAGCAGGCCCGCGGCGACGAAACCGGCGGTCAGACAGGACGTCCAGACCCGTCTGTGCCGTCGCCCCGGATCTCTGGTGCTTGCTGTGCCGTACGCGCTCGGCCCGTGCGAGCGCACGGGCCCGTGTTGCGATGTGAACCGCATGGGGTCACCCACCCCTCCTCGGTCGCAGCCATGGCGCCAAGGAAGTTAGACCTCTTTGCGCGGTGCGCCAATAGGTATGACCGGGATTCGACGAACTTTGTCCTGAGTGTGGATAAACGGCGGAGTGGCCGGTACCGTCGCACAGGTTCATCACAGCTATGCGCCCGTAAATCCCGTAACGAGGTGGGGAGTTCGGCATGGACAGACGCGACTTCAACCGGCGGGTGCTGCTGGGCGGAGCGGCCGTCGCGACATCGTTGTCCGTGGCACCGGAGGTGTCCGGTGCCCCCGGGGCGGCCGTCGGCGCCGTCGCGGCGAAGGCGGCCCCGGCCGGGGGCCAGGTCCGGCACATGAAGCTCTACGCGGAGCGGCTCTCCGGCGGAGAGATGGGCTACGGAACGGAGAAGGGCAAGGCCACCGTCCCCGGACCGCTGATCGAACTCAACGAGGGCGACACCCTGCACATCGAGTTCGAGAACACCATGGACGTCGCGGTCAGCCTGCACGTCCACGGCCTGGACTACGAGATCACCAGCGACGGCACCGCGCTCAACAAGAGCGATGTCCCGCCCGGTTCCACCCGCACCTACACCTGGCGCACCCACGCGCCCGGCCGCCGCAAGGACGGCACCTGGCGGGCCGGCAGCGCCGGTTACTGGCACTACCACGACCACGTCGTCGGCACCGAGCACGGCACCGGCGGCATCCGCAACGGCCTCTACGGCCCGGTGATCGTCCGCCGTCAGGGAGATGTCCTGCCGGACGCCACGCACACCGTCGTCTTCAACGACATGACCATCAACAACCAGCCCGTCGGCCCCGACTTCGAGGCCACGGTGGGCGACCGCGTCGAATTCGTGAGCATCACGCACGGCGAGTACTACCACACCTTCCACGTGCACGGTCACCGCTGGGCCGACAACCGCACCGGCATGCTCACCGGCCCCGACGACCCCAGCCGGGTGGTCGACAACAAGATCTGCGGTCCGGCCGACTCCTTCGGCTTCCAGGTGATCGCGGGGGAGGGGGTGGGCGCGGGGGCGTGGATGTACCACTGCCATGTGCAGAGCCACTCCGACATGGGGATGGTGGGGCTGTTCCTGGTGAAGAAGACGGACGGGACGATCCCCGGGTACGAGCCCCACGACCACGGCGCGCACGCGTCGGGCGACGACGGCGCGCACGCGGAGGGTGAGGGGTCCGGCCACCGGCACTGACGGCGGTCCGGTCGGTGAGAGCGCTCTCACCTCCTCCGCGGCCCGCGGCTATCCTGATCCGCAGCCGCCGAGGAGGAGCCCAAGTGACCGACACAGCACCGCGTCCCACGCTGGAGGCGGTGGCCGAGCGGGCCGGTGTCTCGCGAGCCACCGTCTCGCGTGTGGTCAACGGCGCGGTGGGGGTCCGCGAGGCGCTCGCCGCACGGGTGCGGCGCGCGGTCGAGGAACTCGGCTACGTCCCCAACCAGGCCGCCCGCTCCCTGGTGACCCGGCGGCACGACGCCGTGGCCGTGATCGTCGCCGAACCCGAGGCACGGGTCTTCGCCGACCCGTTCTTCGCGCTCCAACTGCGCGGCATCGGCAAGGAGCTGACCGCCCACGACAACCAGCTCGTGCTGCTGCTCACCGAGGGCCGCGAGGACCACGCGCGGGTCGCCCGCTATCTCGCCGGCGGGCACGTCGACGGTGCGCTCGTCTTCTCCCTGCACCTGGACGACCCGCTGCCCGGCCTCATCCGCCGGGCCGGTGTGCCGACCGTCTTCGGCGGACGCCCCGGCTGGAGTGAGGGGCAGGACGACGTGGTGTACGTCGACAGCGACAACCGGGGTGGCGCGCGGGACGCGGTGCGTCACCTCGCCGGGCTCGGCCGCACGCGGATCGCGCACATCACCGGCCCTCTGGACCAGACGTCCGCCGCCGACCGGCTCGCCGGGTACCGCGACGTCGTGGCCGACGCGGAGCCCGCGCTGGTCGAGGCGGGGGACTTCACCCCGGGCGGCGGCGAACGGGCCATGCGGGCGCTGCTCGACCGCTGCCCCGGTCTGGACGCGGTCTTCGCGGGCAACGACCTGATGGCGTCCGGCGCGCTGCGGGTGCTGCGCGAGCGGGGGCGGCGGGTCCCGGACGACGTGGCCGTGGTCGGTTTCGACGACATGCTGCCGGTGGCGGAACAGACGGATCCGGCGCTGACGACGGTCCGCCAGGACATAGAGGAGATGGGCCGACTGATGGCCCGGCTCCTCCTGCGGGGACCGGACCGGAGCGGGGGCGGGGCCCCTGAGACGCCCCACGGACCACGGGGGACGCTGGGCTCACCCGGGGTGTTGGGCGCACCGGGGGTGCTGGGCTCACCGGAGACGCTGGGATCACCGGAGGTGTTGGGTTCACCGGGGGTCCTGGGGGCACCGGGGACGCTGGGGGCACCGGAGACGCTGGGAGCACCGGGGACGCTGGGAGCACCGGGATCACCCAGCTCACCGGGCGTGATTCTGCCGACGACGCTGGTGCGACGGGAGTCGGCGTGACGGGCGCCGGTGCCGGCTCGGTGTGACGGGCGTCGGCGTGACGGGCCACGGGGCGGCGGCCCCCGTGTGACAGGCGACGGTGTGACGGAGGGGCGGTGGGGCCGCCTCCGTGCCCCTAGACCTCCCGAGGGGCGGGCCGCAGGACCGCGAACCGCGCGCCGTAGGGGTCGGCCAACCGGGCCACCCTGCCCACGCCCTCGACGTCCGTCGCCGGGAGGCGGACCGCGCCGCCCAGGCCGCGGACCGCGGCGACCACCGCGTCCGGGTCGGCCACCGCGATGTACGGCAGCCAGTGCGGCTCCGTCTCCAGCGGGTCGTCGGCGAGCGGGACGACACCGCCGAAGACGGCGCCCTCGTCGGCCCCCGCGGGCCCCAACGCCGTGTAGGTGCCGTCGGGGAAGGACACCGCGGACGTCTCCAGACCGAGCACCGCGTCGTAGTGCGCGGCGGCCGCCGCGACGTCCGGCGTGTACAGCTCGGCCCAGCACAGCGCGCCCGTCCCGCCGGCCCGGTCGAGACCCTCGCGCCGCCCCGGCTGCCACACGCCGTACGCCGCTCCCGTCCGGTCGGCCAGGACCGCCGCGACGCCCTGCTCCCCGACGCGCGTCGGCGGTACCAGGACCCGGCCGCGGGCCCGCGCCGCGGCCTCGGCGGTGGCCTCGGCGTCCGGCGTCCGCAGGTACACCGTCCAGGACGGCGGACCCTGCTCGGGGGCGGTCCGCGCGCAGCCGGCCACGGTCTCCCCGTCCAGCTCGAAGAACGCGTACTCCCCGTCCGGCGCGGGCCGCAGCCGCCAGCCGAGGACACCGCCGTAGAAGGCGGCGGCTTCGTCGGTGTCGGGGGTGGCGACCTCGATCCAGCTCGGTGCGCCGGTGACGTAGCGGGTCGTGAGCATCTTCGGCCTCCCGGACGAGGGTCCTGTCGCCTGCACCGCCGAGTCTCGCACCGCCCACTGACAATCGCCCGGGGCGGTCGCGCGCGCCGCCGTGCGTCGCGGCGCCGTACGGGTGATCATCGGAGGGCCGGAGGCCGGCGACACGGCGTTGACCGGACGTTGATCGAACGTTTTTCGCCGCCCGGCACGCTTCGGGGCATGCTCAACGACACCATCACACCGCACGACCTCGCCTGGCAGGAGGAGGCGTTGTGCGCGCAGACCGGGGCCGACTTCTTCTTCCCCGAGCCCGGCAGTTCCGTGCGCGAGGCGAAGCGGATCTGCGGGCTGTGCCCGATCCGTTCGGCCTGTCTGGAGTTCGCCCTCGACAACGACGAACGCTTCGGCGTCTGGGGCGGCCTGTCGGAGAAGGAGCGGCTCGCCCTGCGGCGGGCGGCACACTGAGCCCGACGGCGACGGCCGCCCCGGCCTGCCGCGCGCCGCGCGGGAGCGCACAGCGCCAGGACTCCTCACCGGCCCCTCACCGGAAGCCGGACGCCGCGGACCGAAAACTCCTGGGCCCCGCCCGCCCCGGCAGGCACACTGCCCCCATGGCACCTACTTCCGCCCGGCGCGACGCCGACGGTCTGCTCCACGTGCTCGACCCGCTTCCCGCCACCCGGCGGACACCGGAACTCGTCGCCCGTGTCCGGTCGCTGAGCGACCCCCGGCCCGTCGTGGACGAACTCTGGCGGCGCGGCGCGTACGGCCGGCAGCTCGCGGTGGTCGCCGCGTCCGCCACCGGCGACACCGCCTGGATCGCGGACCGGATAGCGGACCCCGACCCCTGGGTACGCGGCCACGCCCTGCGCGTGGCGGACAGCCTGGGCGTGCCGGACGACGTCTTCGCGGCGGCCCTCGACGACGCCCCCGAGTCGGTACGGCGCGACCTGCTGCGCGCCGTCGTGGCCGGCGGGCGCACCGCCCTCGCCGACCGCCTCGTCGAGCGGGTGCGGCGCGCGACGGGCGACGCCGAGGCGGCCCGCGTGCTGCCCGGCTGCTCCCCGGCGACGGTGGACCGGCTGCTGCCCGAACTGCTGCACGCGACGACCGCCTGGACCGCCCTCGCCAAACGGCACCCGAAGGCGCTGCTCGACGCGGTGGAGCGGGACCTCCGTGCCGCGCCCGCGGGGCTGCGCGACACCTGGTGGCGGCGGTACGCGTACGCGGCGGCCACCCTGGCCCCCGGCGCGCCCGCGCGCGTGCTGCGCATGCTGGAGGAGCACGGCCCGAGCCGTCTGCCGTTCGAACTGCGCGACCGCGTCGCGGCCTTCGCGCTCGCCGCACCGGCCCGGGTGCTGCGCCTGCTGCTCACCCCCGCCTGGTCCGGCGTCGCGCGCGCCCACACGCTCAGCGGCGCCACCCTGCGCCGCCTCACCCGCGAGGACTCGCCCGAACTCGTCGCCTACGGCCGCGCCCTGCTGCCCTACGGCGCGCTGCCCCGCCTCCTCGGCGCGCTCCCGCCCGCCCGCCGGTACGCCCTGTACGAGGCCGCCCGCGAAGGCCGCGGACAGGGCACCGCCACCGTGGACGGTTCACTGCTCGCGGTACTCCCGCGCCGTGCCGCGGCCGGGGTGGCGCGCGACATCGCGGCACGCGCGCGTGAGGGCGGTGCCGCCGACGACAGCGGCGTGGTCCTGCTCGCCGAGTCCCACCTGCCCGTCGCCGAGGTCCGCGACCGCCTGCTGGCCGCCACCCGCAGGCCGGGCGCCGACGACCGCGCCGCCGCCTGGCCGCTGCTGATCGGCAACGCGGCCCGCTCCGGCGACCCGGCCGCCGTCACCGCCGTACTGGCGCAGACGGAGCGGCTGCGCAACGAGCAGGACCCGGTACGGCTCGCGGCCCTGCGGGCGCTGGCCGACGTACGGCCCGCCCTGTACACGGAGGACGCGGCCGACCGGCTCGACCGGATCGCCACCGACGCCGTGGAGGCCCGCGACTCCTCGGCCGACACCCGCCGTGCGCTCACCCGGCTGGCCCTCGCCGTCCTGCGCGAACACGCCGCGGACGGCGGCCGCGACCTCGTCAACTGGGCGCTGCGCACGCTGGTCCGGATCTCCGGCAGCACCGGCGGCGCCGACCTCGGACGCCTCGACCACACCCTGCGGCGCGGCCAGGAGCACCGGGTGTACGAGGCGCTGCGGCCGTGGATCGAGGCCGGCGCGGAGAAGAACGACTACAGCCTCGCCTTCGCGCTCACCCGCGCGGTGGGCCGGCGCGCCGCCGGGATGCCCGCGCTCCAGGACCTGCTCCGGCAGGCGTTCCGCTACGGCGACGTCACGACCGCGAGCACGGCGCTGCTCCTGTGGCTCGAACCGGCCGCCCCGCGCGACGAGCGCGTGGCCCACGTCCTCGCCCACGACCCGTCGGCGGCCGTCCTGCCCGTGGTGGGGCAGGTGCTCGTCCGGCGCCGCACCGACCTCCTCGACGTCCTGCTCGCCGACACCCCGCCGTACGGCCGCTTCCTGGCCGAGGGCACTCCCTTCGACATCCCCGCGCGGGACGGCGACGTACGCCGCTGGGTGCCGCGCCAGCAGGCGGCGCTGCTCGCGCGGGTCACGCGGCGGGTCGCCGACCCCGGGCTGCCGTCGTACGAGCGCGCGGAAGCCGTCGCCGACGCCGCGGCCGTTCCCGACGGCGGTGCCGAGGCCCTCCTCGGCTGGACGGACGCGGACGACGTCGTCCTCGCCGAGGCGGCACTGACCGCGCTGGCCCGCACGGACCGGGCGGCCGAGACCCTCCCGCTGCTGCTGTCCCGCACCGACGGCGACCGCGCCCGCGCGGCCGTCCCCGCGGCGGCCCGGGTGTCCCGTGAGGTCCCCCCGTCGCGCCTCGCCGCGCGTCTGCGGGACCTGCTGGACGCGCCGGGCACCAAGGTGACGGCCCGCAAGGAGGCGGTGCGCCTGGCCGCCGCCCGGCTGCCCGCACCGGCCGCCGCGGAACTCCTCACCGCCGTGTACGCCCGCCCCGGCACCCACGCGGACGTCCGGGCCGCCTGTGTCTTCGCGGCCGGGCCCCTGCTGGCGCACGAGGAGGTGTGGGACATGCTGCGCGACGCGGCGGGCGGAGCGCCGGTGCTGCGCGCCGCCGTCCTGCGGCTCCCGCCGCTGGACCTGCCAGGGCCGTACCGCACCCGGTACGCGGGTCTCGTCCGCGCCACGGCCGACACCGACGATCCCGCGACCGCCGTCCTGGCCTACCGGGCGCTGGCCGACTGGACGCCCTGGTCCGCCGAGGGGCCCGCCGTGCTGGCCGGGGCCGTCACCGACCTCGCCGACCGGGCGGGCTGGACCGCCGCGGCGCACGGACTGGTCGCCGCGGCCGTCGGCTCCCCGGCCGGACTGGCGGCGCTGCGGGA
>NZ_JAVRHI010000350.1:0-19564 GCF_034105845.1 Streptomyces sp. CRN 30
CGCGTCGAGCCCCCACCGCGCGGTGGCGGCCGCCCGGGCGGCATGGGAACGGCGCAGTCCGTCGGCGTACCGGTCGAGGGAACGGGCGGGCGGGGCGTCGAGGTGGTGCTCCTGACCGGGCGCGGGCCTGGCCTCCCGGTCCGCCGTCCCGCCGTCACACGCACCGGCGCAGGCGAGGACCGCGACGGCGAGCACGGCCGCGCCGCGCCGCGCCGGCCTCCGTACCCGCGTCCACTCGACACGCACTCGCGTCCACCGCACACACACCTGTGTCCACTTCGCACGCTTTTGATCATTTTGTCGTACGAATCCCATGGTGTCGCATCCTCCCAGCCCCGGCTCCGCCGCCGGGCCCGACACCGCCGCCGGACGCGCGCCGTCCACCGGCTGGCCCACAATGTCCCGGTGAACGACCTCGCCGAGCCGGCCCCCCTCAGCACCCTCGCCGCCCTCCTCACCCCCGAGGGCCGCGCCCTCCTTGACGAGGTCCGCGGCACCCGGCCCGAGCAGGAGCTCGGGGTCGCGACCCGGCTGCGCCGCGACCACCCGGCCGGCCTGGTCTCGGCGGCCCTCGGGCAGGCGCGGCTGCGGCAGCGGGCGGCGGCGAAGTTCGGCGCGGTGGACGCGGAGCGCATGTTCTTCACGCCGAACGGGGTCGAACAGTCGACGCGGGCGACCGTGGCGGCCTACCGGGCGGAGCGCTTCCGCGCCCTCGGCGTCACCTCCGTGGCCGATCTGTGCTGCGGCATCGGCGGGGACGCGATCGCGCTGGCCCGCGCCGGCATCCGGGTGCTGGCCGTGGACCGCGATCCGCTGACGGCGGCCGTGGCCCGCGCGAACGCGGCGGCGCTCGGCCTGTCGGAGCTGATCGAGGTGCGGGAGGCGGACGTCACGGACGTGGACACCGCCCCGTACGACGCGGTCTTCGTGGACCCCGCCCGGCGCGGCGGCCGCGGCCGGGTGTTCGACCCCGAGGCGTACTCGCCCCCGCTCTCCTGGGCCGTCGGGGCGGCCCGCGGCGCCCCGCACGCGGCGCTGAAGATCGCCCCCGGCATCCCGCACGAGACCGTCCCCGCCGAGGCCGGGGCGGAGTGGATCTCGGACGGCGGGGACGTGAAGGAGGCGGTGCTGTGGTTCGGCGCCGGGGCCGGCACTGGCACTGGCACCGACACGGTCCCCGGACCGGGGACCGTACGGGCCACCCTGCTCCCCGGGCCGCGCACGCTCACCGGGCGCGGGCTGCCGGACCCGCCGGTGCGCCCCGTGGGGGACTACCTGTACGAGCCCGACGGGGCCGTCATCCGCGCGCACCTGGTGGCCGAGGTCGCCGAGGAGGTCGGCGGCGGGCTGCTCGACGCGACGATCGCGTACGTCACCGCCGACGAGCTCCGGCCGACGGAGTACGCCACCGCGTACCGCATCACCGACCGGCTCCCCTTCAACGTGAAGAAGCTGAAGGCCCTGCTGCGGGAGCGGGAGGTCGGCGTGCTGACGGTGAAGAAGCGGGGCTCGGCGGTGGAGCCGGAGGAGCTGCGGCGGAAGGTGAAGCCACAGGGCCCGAACGCGGCGACGGTGTTCCTCACGCGGGTGGCGGGGGCGCCGACGATGCTGATCGGGCACCCGGCGCAGCCGGCCTGAGCATGCGCACACGCGCCAGCAGCAGGTCCCGCTCCCGTCCGTTGCGCGCCAGCCCCGCGGCCCGTTCGAACTCGGCCCTCGCCTCTCCCGTACGGCCGAGGCGGGCGAGCAGGTCGCCGCGGACGCTCGGCAGCAGGTGGTACCCGCGGAGGGCGGGTTCGGCGGCCAGGCCGTCGACGATGTCCAGGGCCGGGCCCGGTCCCTCGGCCATCGAGACGGCGACCGCGCGGTTCAGCTCGACCACGGGCGACGGGGAGCGGACGGCGAGCAGGCCGTAGAGGGTGGCGATCCGCGCCCAGTCGGTCTCCTCGTACGTGTGGGCCCGGGCGTGGCAGGCGGCGATGGCGGCCTGGAGCACGTACGGGCCGGGGGCGCCCGGGGCGGCGGCGCCCGCCCTGCCGAGCGCGTCGAAGCCGCGGGTGATGAGCATGCGGTTCCACCGGCGGCGGTCCTGGTCCTTGAGCAGCACCGGTTCGCCGGACGGTCCGGTGCGGGCGGCCGTGCGTGACGCCTGGAGCTCCAGCAGCGCGTGCAGCCCGTGCGCCTCGCTCTCCTCGGGCATCAGCTGGGCCAGCACGCGCGCGAGCCGGAGGGCGTCCTCGCACAGGGCGGGCCGCAGCCAGTCGTCGCCGGCGGTGGCCGCGTACCCCTCGTTGAAGACGAGGTAGATGACCTCCAGCACGGAGCCGAGGCGGGCCTCGCGGTCCGGCCCGTAGGGCACCTCGAAGGCGACGCCCTTCGCCGCCAGGGTCCGCTTGGCGCGCACGATCCGCTGCGCGACGGTCGCCTCCGGCGCGAGGACCGCGCGGGCGATCTCGGCCGTGGTCAGGCCGCCGAGGAGGCGCAGGGTGAGCGCGATGCGGGCCTCGGCGGACAGGACGGGGTGGCACGCGGTGAAGACGAGCCGCAGCAGGTCGTCGTCGATGTCGTCCGGGTCGGCGGGCGCGTCCACGTGGTGCGCGCCGGTGGCGGTGAGGTCCCGCCCGACCTCCTCCAGCTTGCGCGCGTACCGTTCCCGTCGCCGCACGAGGTCGATCGCGCGGTTCCTGGCGGCGGCCGTCAGCCAGGCACCCGGCCGGTCCGGCACCCCGTCCCGCGGCCACTGCTCCAGCGCCGCGACCAGCGCGTCCTGGGCCAGCTCCTCCGCGATGCCGACGTCCCGCACGATGCGGGTGACGGCGGCGACGACGCGCGGGAACTCGATGCGGAAGACGGTCTCGACGGTGGTGGCCGGCTCGGCGTCATGGCCGGTGCGGTACGGGCCGGTGGTGGGCTGTGGTGTCACAGCCCACCATCCGACACCCGCACAGACGTACGGGCAAGGCCCGGCCTCAGCCCTCGTTGATCTCCCGTACCTCGAGGGTGAGGGTCCAGCCCACGTGCGCCCTGACGAAACGCTTCCCCCACTCCACGGCCTCGGCCATGTCCTTGCACTGCATGAGCGCGTACCCGCCCACGAGCTCCTTGGTCTCGGTGAACGGCCCGTCCGTGACCGACACTTCGCCGCCCTCCAGACGCACCTTCTTGCTCTGCGCGGACGGCAGCAGCCCGGCGGTGTCGAGCAGCACCCCCGCCTTGGTGATCTCCTCCAGCAGCTCGCCCATCCGGTGCTGGATCTCCGGGCTGACGCCCTCGGCGGGGATGTCGTTCTCGTCGTACTGCACCAGCGACAGGTAGCGGGGCACGGTCTCTCCCGGGTGTGGCGGCGGGGCCGTTCCCCGCCTCTCACCCTTGGCGTCGAACGAGGGACACCTGGATCGACACGGTCGCGAAGAGAATTCTCGGACTACCGCAGCGACTCCCACACCTCCCCCGCCTCCGGCTCCTGCGCCACCACCCGGTTCCGGTCCCAGGGGGCCGGCACCACCGGCATCGTCACCATGTCCACCCGGTCGGAGGTGAGGTCGGCGAGGCTGTGGCCCAGGCTCATCAGGGCGGTCAGGGAGTCGAGTTCCGAGTCCGTCGTCAGGTTGCTCGTCACCGTGTCGGCGACGTCGTAGAGCTTGGAGGGACTGGTGAGGAGGTCGGTGGTCGAGACCTGGTCGAGGAGGGCCTTCACCAGGTCCTGCTGGAGGGTGATGCGGCCGAGGTCGCTGCCGTCGCCCACGCCGTGGCGGGTGCGGGCCAGGGCGAGGGCCTGTTCGCCGTCGAGGTGGTGGGTACCGGCCTCCAGCGTCAGGTGGCTGTCCTCGTCGTCGATGTCCTCGTCCGTGGTGACCGTGACCCCGCCCAGCGCGTCCACCAGTTCCGCGAAGCCCGAGAAGTCGATCTCGATGTAGTGGTCCATGCGGACGCCGGTGAGGGTCTCCACCGTCTTGACCGCGCAGACCGGGCCGCCCACCGCGTACGCGCTGTTGAACATCACCCCGTCCGCCGGCGCGGTCGAACGGCCGGACGGCAGCGGGCAGGACGGGCGGGTGACCAGGGTGTCGCGCGGGATGCTGACGACCGTCGCCGTGGTGCGGCCCTCGTCGAGGTGGACCACCATCGCCGTGTCGGAGCGGGCGCCGGAGTCCTCGCCGCCGCCACCGAGCTCCGCGTTCTCCGCGCCGCTGCGCGAGTCGGAGCCGAGGACCAGGATGTTCAGGGAGCCGCTCGGTACGGAGGAGGGCGCGGCGGAGGCGGCGGGGGTCGCCCCGGACCTCGGCGGCCGGTCGTCGCCCAGCGCGGTGTTGATGTCGACGCCGGTGATGTTGTCGTTCAGGTGCCAGTAGGTCCAGCCCGCCCCTCCCGCGCCGAGCACGAGGAGGGCGGCGAGCGTGAGGCCGGCGGCCTTGAGCAGCTTCGGCCGCCGGCCCACGCGTCTGCCCGCGGGTTCGTCGTCTCCGGTCACACCGCCGGCTGCACCGTCGGTCGCACGTTCGGTCGCACGTTCACTCACAGGTAGGAACGTAAGTCCGAATTGTTACGCGTGGGGACCACTGTGCAGGGATTCTTCGGGGAATCTCATGGTGCGCGGGCTAAGCCCGGCCCCGGGTGACCGAACGTCACGCCAAGGTCACCGTCGGCACCGGATTGCTGCCGCTCCAGCTCGCGTTGAACCCGAACGTCACCGCACCGCCGTCCGGCACGCTCCCGTTGTACGCGGCGTTGGAGCAGGTGACCTGGGTGCCGGTCTGGGTGCAGCCGGCGTTCCAGGACTGGGTGATCCGCTGGCCCGCGCCGTACGTCCAGCTCACCTTCCACGAGGACAGCGCCGCCCCGGAGCAGGCGATCCGCACCTGGCCCGTGAAGCCGGTGTTCCACTGGCCCGTGACGGTGTACGCCGCCGTGCACGCGTCCGTCGGCGGCGGCGTGGTCGTACCGCCGAGCGCGGTCGCGATGGCGCCGTACGCCGGTTTCGGCGCGTAGTCCTCGTCGTACGGCGTGGCCGCCCCGTACCCCTCGAAGACGTCCGGGATCCAGGAGTCGGAGTCCGTGAAACCCCACACGGTGACCCCGGTGCACCGGCTCACCGCCACGCACGCGGCCACGACCGCCTCGTACTCGTCGGCCTGCTGCGCCAGCTTGGCCGGGGTGGCGGGGAGCTGCATGCGGATGTCGAGCTCGGTGATCGCCACGTCCACGCCGAGATCGGCGAAGCGCTGGATGTTCTGCTGGAGGGAGGCGGGGACCTGGCCGAGGATCAGGTGCGCCTGGAGGCCCACGCCGTCGATCGGGACGCCGCGCTCCTTGAGCGACCTGACCAGGTCGTACAGCGCCGTGCTCTTCGCGTTGACGCCCTCGACGTTGTAGTCGTTGATGTACAGCTCGGCGGCCGGATCGGCCGCGCGGGCGGCGGTCAGGGCCCGGGCGATGTAGTCCTGGCCGAGCGTGTCGTACCAGAGGGTCCGCCGGTAGGTGCCGTCCTCGTCGAACGGCTCGTTCACCACGTCCCAGGTGGCCAGCCGGCCCTCGTAGCGGCCGACCTCGGTGGCGATGTGGTCGTCCAGCACCTGGCCCAGCTCAGCAGCCGTCCAGCTGCCGTTCGTCAGCCAGCTCGGGTTCTGGCTGTGCCAGACGAGGGTGTGGCCGCGCACCTGCTGGCCGTGCGCCTCGGCGAACTCCACGATCCGGTCGGCCTCGGCCCAGTCGTACGAGCCGCGCACGGGCTCGACCGTGCCCCACTTCATGGCGTTGCCCGGGGTGAGCCCGTTGAACTCGGTGCCCGCGATCTCCCCGTACGTGCCGGTGAGCCGGGAGCCGGTGACCGCGGTGCCGATGACCTTGTCCTTGGCGTCGGCGAGGTCGCGCAGCGGGGCGTCGGCCGCGTGCGCGGCCGTGGCCCCGGCCAGCAGCGCGCCGGCGACCGAGACGCCGGTGAGCAGCGCGGCCAGCCGGGTCCGTAAGGAGGTTCTCGGACGCCGGGGCGGTCTGGAGGTTCTCATGGGGGTGCCTCCGCAGGAAGTGAGTCGAAGTCGAAAGTTTCGACGACGTGGACGACTGACTCCGCAGGAGTGTGGAGAGGCGCGCACCTCCCGTCAATACGTCAGCAGCACGTCAGCACCGCGGCGCCGCCGTGCTGCTCCGCTCCACCAGGCTCGTCGCCAGCTCGACCCGGGTCGCCGAGGACGGCCGCTCCGCACGCCCCAGGTCCAGCACCAGCCGTGTCGCGGCCTCGGCCATCTCCATCAGCGGCTGCCGCACGGTGGTCAGCGGCGGGCCCACCCAGCGGGCCACCGGCAGGTCGTCGAACCCGACCACGCTCAGGTCCTCGGGGACCCGCAGCCCCAGCTCGCGCGCCGCCTCGTAGAGGCCGAGCGCCTGGAGGTCGTTGCCGGCGAAGACGGCCGTGGGGCGGTCGGGCCTGCGGAGCAGGTCCAGGCCCAGGCGGTAACCGGCCTCGTGGTGGAAGTCGCCCGCCTTGATCAGCGCCGGGTCGACCGGCAGCCCGGCCGTCTCCAGGGCGGCGCGGTAGCCGTCCACCCGCGCGCGGCTGCACATCATCCGCGACGGCCCGCTGATCGCGCCGATGCGCTCGTGCCCCAGCTCGATCAGGTGCCGGGTGGCGGCCAGCCCGCCCTGCCAGTTGGTGGCGCCGACGGACGGCACGTCGTCGCCCGGGTCGCCCGCCGGGTCCATCACCACGAACGGGATCGACCTGCTGGTGAGCAGCGCCCGCTGGGACGCGTCGAGCCCCGAGAGGACCAGCACCACGCCGTGCGGGCGGCGGGCGGCGACCTGGTCGGCCCAGGTGCGGCCGGGGGTCAGCCGGCCCGCGCTCTCGGACAGCACCACGCTCAGTCCGCTCTCGCGGGCGACGGTCTCCACACCCCGGATGACCTCCATCGCCCAGGCGCTCTCCAGCTCGTGGAAGACCACGTCGATCAGGGGGGAGCGGGTCGCCTCGGCGCGGCGGCGCCGGTAGCCGTGCGTGCGCAGCAGCTCCTCGACGCGGGCGCGGGTGGAGGGGGCGACGTCGGCGCGGCCGTTGAGCACCTTCGAAACAGTCGGAGCGGAGACCCCCGCCTCGCGGGCGATCTCGGCGAGCGTCGCGGTCTGTGGAGCACGCGCGGCCTGCGTTCCTGCCCGGGGTCCCTCGGTCTTCAACGGCTTCATGGGCGGATCGTATCCCTGCGTGACCCCTTGACGTACCCCCTTGCGCGCCTTACGTTCCCGGAACATTCGAGCCAGGAACCGAAACATTCGCTCGACCTTTTCCGCGAAGGGTGCTGTCATGGAGTCGAACAGAGGGCTGTCCAACGGCGGGCGGTCCACGGGGAGCCGCACGAGCCCGACGAGCCGCGCGTTCAGCAGGCGCTGGGTCCTCGGCGCCGGAGCCACCACGCTGCTCACCACCGGCCTCACCGCCTGCGGCTCCGGCAGCGGCGGCTCGGGCGGCGGCAAGGGCGAGATCACCGCGTTCGTGTACGGGGACAGCGCGGTGAAGATCCAGGAGGCGTCCGTGGACCGCTTCAACAAGTCGGCCGCGGCGAAGGAGACCGGCGGCAGGATCAAGCTGCAGCGGATCCCGGGCTCCGACTACTCCCCGAAGCTGCGTACGGCCATGGGCTCGCCCAGCGCCCCCGACGTCTTCTTCAACTGGGGCGGCGGCTCCATCAAGCCGTACGAGGAGGCCGGCAAGCTCGTCGACCTCACCGACGTCATCGAGGACGACCCGGTGCTCAGGGACGGCTTCATCCCCTCGGTGCTCTCGTCCGGCGACATCGAGGGCCGTCACTACGGCGTCCCCATGCGCGGCATGCAGCCGGTGATCCTCTTCTACAGCAAGTCCGTCTTCGCCGAGCACAAGCTGCGGCCGCCCACCACCTGGGACCAGCTGCTCGACAACAACGCCAAGCTGAAAAAGGCAGGCATCACCCCCTTCGCGCTCGGCGGCGCCGACCTCTGGCCCGAACTGATGTGGCTGGAGTACCTGGTCGACCGCATCGGCGGCCCCGAGGTCTTCCGGCGCATCCAGGACGGCGACGCCGAGGGCTGGGGCGACCCGGCCATGGTCAGGGCGGCCGAGATGGTGAAGGAACTCGTCGACGACGGTGCCTTCGGCTCCGACTTCACCTCGGTGGCGTACACCAACGACAGCGCGCCCGCGGTCTTCGCCAAGGGCAGGGCGGCCATGCACCTGATGGGCTCGTGGGAGTACTCGACGCAGCTCGGCAAGTTCCCCGACTTCGCCCGCAAGGACCTGGGCTGGACGGCCTTCCCCGCGATCGAGGGCGGCACCGGCGACGTCCGCAACGTGGTCGGCAACCCCACCAACTACTGGTCGATCAACGCCCGGACCGAGAACAAGGACGCGGCCATCGCCTTCCTCAAGGACTGTGCCTCCGAGGAGTACGCGCAGGCCCTGGTCGACAACGGCGACGTGCCGACCACCTCGAACGCGGCCAAGCTGCTGGACGCGGCACCGAACCCCGAGTACGCGAGGTTCCAGTACGACATGGTCGCGAAGGCCCCCGCCTTCACGCTCTCCTGGGACCAGGCGCTCGGCGACGAGCTCGGCACCAAGATGCACACGGAGATCGGCAAGCTCTTCGCGGGGAAGTCGAGCCCGAGCCAGTTCGTGGCGGCGTGCAAGGGGCTGAAGTGAGCGTCACGGTCGACAAGCGGCCATCCGGGCGGCCCGCGGCCGCCCGGCCCGCGAAAGGGCCTGCGAAGGGCGCGCGTGCGGGCCGGCCGCACGCCGCCTGGGCGCTGCCCGGCGTCCTGTTCTTCGCCTTCTTCGCCCTCGTCCCGATGGCCCTGGCCCTCTACCTGTCCTTCACCGAGTGGGACGGCCTCAGCGACCCGAAGCCGGTGGGCCTCGCCAACTGGGAGAAGCTGCTGGACGACCCGCGGCTGACCCAGTCCCTGTGGCTGACCGTCCTGCTGACGGTGTGCAGCTGGGCGTTCCAGACGGTGGTGGCGCTGCTGCTCGGCGTGTGGGCGGCGGGCCCCCAGCGCAACCGCGCCGTCCTCTCCGCGGTCTTCTTCGTGCCGCTGGTGCTGTCCTCCGCCGCGATCGCGCTGCTCTTCTACGCCCTGTTGGACCCGAACTTCGGCGTCCTCCGCACCGGCGTCCTCGGCTCGTCCAACGGGGCGTTCCTCGCCATCGTGTTCGTCGGCGGCTGGCAGTTCATCCCGCTGCACACGCTGATCTACCAGGGCGGTGCCCGGCAGATCCCGGCGGTCCTGTACCAGGCGGCGACCGTCGACGGCGCGGGCCGCTACCGCCAGTTCTTCTCGATCACGCTGCCCCAGCTCCGCCACACCATGACGACGTCGAGCGTGATGATGATCGCCGGCTCGCTCACGTACTTCGAGACCGTGCTGCTGCTGACCAGGGGCGGCCCGGGCACCGACACCGCGATCCTGCCGTACCTGATGTACGAGGCGGGCTTCGAGTCGTACGACTTCGGCTATGCGAGCGCCATCGCCTCGTTCCTCGTCATCGCCGCCACCGGGCTCTCCCTGCTGCTGGTCCGGCTGACCGGCTTCGGCTCCATGCGCAGCACCCGAGAAGGGATGTGACGGAGTGTCACACACCACGCTGCCGCGTCCTCCGCGGACCGCCGAGCCCGCCGGCCGCCCGCCCCAGGCACCCCGCCGTACGCACTGGTCCCGGCGTCCGAACCCGGTGGCCGGTCTCGGTGCCACCGTGTGGCTGCTGATCGTCCTGGTCCCGATCTACGCGATGCTGTCGGCCTCGCTCACCCCCCAGGAGCAGGCGCTCACCGAGAACCCCCTGAGACCGCCCACCAACCCCACCCTCGACAACTACGGCACCGTCCTCGACAGCGGCTTCGGCCACCTCCTCACCAACACGGTGATCGTCGCGGTGGCGGTCGTCGCCCTCGTGCTCGTGCTGTCGATACCCCTCGCGTACGTCGCCGTGCGCGCCCGCACCCGCTGGTCGGGGGCTGCGTTCCGGCTGTTCCTGCTGGGCGTCGCGATCCCGGCGCAGGCGGTCGTGGTCCCGCTGTACCTGCTGATCTCCGAGCTCGGCCTGTACGACACGCTGCTCGCGGTCATCCTGCCGACGGCGGCCTTCGCGATGCCGGTCTCGGTGCTGATCCTGACCGGCACGCTGCGCGACATCTCGGAGGAGCTGTACGAGGCCATGGCGCTGGACGGCGCCTCACCGCTGCGGATGCTGCTCCAGCTCACGGTGCCGCTCGCCAAGGGCGGCATCAGCACGGTGGTGATCTACTCCGCGCTCCAGGCCTGGAACGGCTTCCTCTTCCCGCTGATCTTCACCCAGTCGGACGGCCCGCGCGTGCTCACCCTCGGGCTCTTCAACTACGTGAGCCAGTTCGGCGTCAACATCCCCGCGTTGCTCGCCTCCGTCGTCCTCTCCGGCGTCCCGATCTTCGTCGTCTACCTGCTGGCCCGCCGCGCGCTCGTGAACGGCCTGATGGGTGTGGGCGGCAAGTGAGGACCGCTCCGCGGCCGCCCGGCGCTCCCTCCCTACAGCCTCGACAGGAGTTCCATGACCACCGCCCCTCGGCGCGACCCCGCCCCCTGGCGTGACTCCGCCCTGCCCGCCGCCGCCCGGGTCGACGACCTCCTCGCCCGGATGACCCTGGAGGAGAAGACCGCCCAGCTCTACGGCGTGTGGGTGGGCGCCGACACGGACGGCGACGGGGTCGCCCCGCACCAGCACGAGATGACCGCGGAGTACGACTGGGGCGAGCTGATCACCCGCGGTCTCGGCCAGCTCACCCGGTCCTTCGGCACGGCCCCCGTGGACCCGGCGCTGGGCGCGCAGGCACTGGCCCGCGCCCAGCGCCGGATAGCCGAGGCGAACCGGTTCGGCATCCCGGCCGTCGCCCACGAGGAGTGCCTGGCGGGCTTCACGGCCTGGGGCGCGACCGCCTACCCGGTGCCGCTGGCCTGGGGCGCGACCTTCGACCCCGGTCTCGTCGAGGAGATGGCCGTGCGCATCGGTCACGACCTGGCCTCCGTCGGCGTCCACCAGGGCCTGGCCCCGGTCCTGGACGTGGTGCGGGACCTGCGCTGGGGCCGCGTGGAGGAGACCATCGGCGAGGACCCGTACCTGGTCGGCACCATCGGCACCGCGTACGTACGGGGCCTGGAGTCGGCCGGCGTCGTCGCCACGCTGAAGCACTTCGCCGGGTACGCGTCCTCGGCGGGCGCCCGCAACCTCGCGCCGGTGCGGGCCGGGGCGCGGGAGTTCGCGGACGTGACGCTGGTGCCGTTCGAGATGGCGCTGCGGGAGGGCGGCGCCCGCTCGGTGATGGCGGCCTACAACGAGGTCGACGGCGTGCCGGCGTCGGCGGACCCCGCCCTGCTGACCCGGCTGCTGCGCGACGAGTGGGGCTTCACCGGCACGGTGGTCGCCGACTACTTCGGCATCGGCTTCCTGGAGACCCTGCACAAGGTGGCCGGCTCCCCGGCCGAGGCGGCGCACGCGGCGCTGGCGGCGGGCATCGACGTGGAGCTGCCGACACTGCGCTGCTACGGGGACGCGCTGGTGGACGCGGTCCGGGCGGGCACGGTCGACGAGTCGCTGGTGGACCGGGCGGCGCGCCGGGTGCTGCTCCAGAAGTGCGAGCTGGGGCTGCTGGACGAGGACTGGGAGCCCGCGCCGGCGGAGCGGATCGACCTGGACTCGGCGGCCAACCGCGCCCTCGCCCGCCGGCTGGCCGAGGAGTCCGTGGTCCTGCTCGCCAACCCGGACGGGCTGCTGCCGCTCGCCCCGGACACCCGTATCGCGGTGGTGGGCCCGCGCGCGGACGACCCGCTGGCCATGCTCGGCTGCTACTCGTTCCCGTCCCACGTGGGCGTCCAGCACCCCGACAAGCCGGTGGGCATCGAGATCCCCACCGTCCTTCAGGCCCTGCGCGGCGAACTCCCCGACGCCAAGATCACGTATACCGAGGGCTGCGACACCTCCGACCCGGACACCTCCGGTTTCGCGGCGGCCGTGGCGCGGGCCGCCGAGGCGGACGTGTGCGTGGCGGTCCTCGGCGACCGGGCGGGGCTGTTCGGCCGGGGCACCTCGGGCGAGGGCTGCGACGTGGCCGACCTGACCCTGCCCGGGGTGCAGGGGGAGCTGCTGGACGCGCTGGTCGCGACCGGGGTGCCGGTGGTGCTGGTGCTGCTGACCGGCCGCCCGTACGCGCTCGGCCGCTGGGACGGGAAGGTCGCCGCGACCGTGCAGGCGTTCTTCCCGGGCGAGGAGGGCGGTCCCGCGGTGGCGGGTGTCCTCTCCGGCCGCGTGAACCCCTCGGGCCGGCTCCCGGTGAGCGTGCCCCGCTCCCCCGGCGGCCAGCCGTGGACGTACCTCCAGCCGCCGCTGGGCCTCGCGGGCGAGGTCAGCAGCCTCGACCCGACCCCGCTGTTCCCCTTCGGGCACGGCCGCTCGTACACCGAGTTCACCTGGAGCGGTGTCACGGCGCCGGACACGGAGATTCCCACGGACGGGTCGTACGACCTGGCGGTCACCGTCACCAACACGGGTGAGCGCGCGGGCGCCGAGGTCGTCCAGCTCTACCTGCACGACCCGGTCGCCCAGGTGACCCGGCCGGACGTCCGGCTGATCGGCTACCGGCGGGTGGAGCTCGCCCCGGGCGAGGCGCGGCGGATCACCTTCCGCTTCCACCCGGACCTGTCGGCGTTCACCGGCCGCGCGGGCCGCCGGATCGTGGAGCCGGGCGCGCTGGAACTGCGGCTGGCCGCCTCCGCCGCGGACGTCCGGCACACCGCGCGGCTGACGCTGACGGGACCGGAGCGGGTGCTCGGCCCCGGCCGGCGGCTGCGCTGCGCGACCGAGGTGTCGGCACCGGAATGAGGTCCCGCCGCCTCAGTCCTCCGCCACGTCCACCGACTCGAACCGCCACCGGTGCACCGCCCGGGTCACCAGGTCCGCGGCCGGCTCGGGCAGTTCGGGGAGGTCGGCGTCGTACGGGGCGTCCCACCAGGTGAGGACCAGGACCCGGTCCTGCGGGGCGCGGAGGGTCTCGCGGCGCAGCGGTGCCGTCGGCAGCTCCTGCGCCCGGGCCCAGGCGAGGAGGTCCGCTCCGCGCCCGGGGACGGCCCGGGCCTCCCACATCAGGGCGACGGTCACGAGTACAGGTTCTCCTTGCTGACCTCGTGCACGTGGTCGTGGTGGTGACGACCGGGCACGTGCGGGTCGGTCACCGGCAGCGAGGAGTCCGCCGAGAGGTCCCAGTCGGAGGCGGCGCGGTTCCGGGCGACCATCTCCGCGCCGAGCGCCGCGACCATGGCGCCGTTGTCCGTGCACAGCTTCGGCCGGGGCACCCGGAGTCGGATGCCGGCGGCCTCGCAGCGCTCCTGGGCGAGGGCGCGCAGCCGGGAGTTGGCCGCGACGCCGCCGCCGATCATCAGGTGGTCGACGCCCTGGTCCTTGCAGGCCCGTACGGCCTTGCGGGTCAGCACGTCCACCACGGCCTCCTGGAAGGACGCGGACACGTCGCGCACCGGCACCTCCTCGCCGGCCGCCCGCTTGGCCTCGATCCAGCGGGCCACCGCGGTCTTCAGCCCGGAGAAGGAGAAGTCGTACGCCGCGTCGCGCGGCCCGGTCAGCCCCCGCGGGAACGCGATGGCCTCCGGGTCGCCCTCGCGCGCGTACCGGTCGATGACCGGGCCACCGGGGAAACCGAGGTTCAGCACGCGCGCGACCTTGTCGAAGGCCTCGCCGGCCGCGTCGTCGATGGTCGCGCCCATCGGCTTCACGTCGGAGGTGATGTCCGTGGACAGCAGCAGGGAGGAGTGCCCGCCGCTGACCAGCAGCGCCATCGTGGGCTCGGGCAGCGGGCCGTGCTCCAGCTGGTCCACGCAGATGTGGGAGGCCAGGTGGTTGACGCCGTAGAGGGGCTTGCCGAGCGCGTACGCGAACGCCTTCGCGGCCGAGACGCCGACGAGCAGCGCGCCCGCGAGGCCGGGGCCCGCGGTGACCGCGACGCCGTCGAGGTCCTTGGCGCTGACGCCCGCGTCCTTCAGGGCGCGCTGGATGGTGGGGACCATCGCCTCCAGGTGGGCGCGGGACGCCACCTCGGGGACGACCCCGCCGAAGCGGGCGTGCTCGTCGACGCTGGAGGCGATGGCGTCGGCGAGCAGGGTGGTGCCGCGGACGATGCCGACACCGGTCTCGTCGCAGGAGGTCTCGATGCCGAGGACGAGCGGCTCGTCGCGTGAGTCAGCCATTGATGTCGGTTCCTTGTACGCCGTTCACGGAGGTTGCAGGGTCGGTCAGCCGCATGACCAGGGCGTCCACGTTCCCCGGCTGGTAGTAACCGCGTCTGAAGCCGATCGGTTCGAAGCCGAAGCGTTCGTAGAGCCGTTGCGCCCGGGAGTTGTCGACCCGGCACTCCAGCATCACTTCGGCGCATTCGAAGGCGGTCGCCGCCCGGAGCAGTTCGGTCAGCAGCCGGCCGCCGAGGCCGGTGCCCCAGTGGTCGCGGGCGACGGCGATCGTCTGGACGTCCGCCAGCTCGCCGGAGGCGGCGAGGCCCGCGTAGCCGACCAGCCGGGGCCTCGCCCCGGCCCCCGCCCCCTCCTCGGCCGTCTCCGCTGCCGTTCCCTCCGTCGCTTCCTCGGCCACGACGTACCGCCGTGTCGCGCCGTGCCCGCGCGCGTGGGCCAGCTCCGACCAGAACATCCCCCGCGACCAGGCGTCCTCGGGGAAGAGGCCCTTCTCCAGCTCCAGTACGGGATCGATGTCCCACCAGCGCATCTCGCGCAGCACGGTGGTCCCGGCTCCGGTCACCTGGGTCACTTGGGGGTGACCACCTTGTAGTTCTTGGGCACCTGCGCGTCGGGCCGGCGCAGGTACAGCGGCCGGGGCGCGGGCAGTTCCTCGCCCGCGGCCAGCCTCTCGGCCGCCAGGGAGGCGAGCGCGGCCGCCGACACGTGTTCCGGCTCGTGGGCGCCGGCGAAGGTGTCGGGGTAGAGCAGCGCGCCCGCGCCGACGGCGGGCAGCCCGGCCACCGCGTCCGCGATGTCCGCGGGCCGGTCGACGGCGGGCTCGGTGACACGGGTGCGGGAGTCCGCGTAGCGGGCCCAGTACACCTCCTTGCGGCGGGCGTCCGTCGCCACGACGAACGGTCCGTCGAGGTCGGCGGCGTAGGCGAGGGCGTCCAGCGTGCACAGTCCGTGGACGGGGACCCCGAGGGCGAGGCCGAAGGTGTCGGCGGTCATGAGGCCGACGCGCAGCCCGGTGTACGGGCCGGGCCCGACGCCGACGGCGATGCCGGTGACGGCGTCGAGTCGGGTGCCCGCCTCGGCCAGGACCCGGTCGACGGCGGGCAGCAGCAGCTCCCCGTGCCGGCGCGCGTCCACCTGGCTCGACGAGGCGACGACGGCCGTCCCGTCGTGCAGGGCGACGGTGACGGCGGGAGTGGCGGTATCCAGAGCGAGCAAGAGCACGCAAACAGCCTACGGCGCCCGAGCCGGGGAGGCTGCCGACCCGGCCTCCCCCTCCCCTGCTGCTACCGTCACTGCGAGACGTACGCACCAGCGATGACGATGACGCACGGACGTTCGAAGGGTGGGCGCAGAAGGTGGCCAAGAGCAGCTCGGGAATCGTGGCCGGGCTCACCGCGGCAGCCATCGCCGCAGTCGGTTTCCTCGCCTACCAGGCATCGGCGAACGTGCCGGACGACCTGGGCCGGCCGGCCGCTTCAAAGTCACCGGCGGCCGCACGGTCGTCGGCTCCCGCGAAGCAGGAGGACCCGACGGCCCTGCCCGCGGAGTCGGGCACGGGCGAGCGGGTCGTGTACTCGCTCGGCAAGGACCGGGTCTGGCTGGTCGGCGCGGACGGGAAGGTGCGCCGCTCCTTCGTGGTCACCCCCAGCACCGTCGACCCGCCCGCGGGGACCTACCAGGTCACCTCCCGCAACAACGCGGTCACCGGTTCCGACGGCGTGCCCATCGAGAACGTCGTCCTCTTCACCACGGTCGACGGCGTCCCGATCGGCTTCAGTGCCGCGGTCGACGGCTCCACGCCCACCCCCGACCCGACCGTCAGGACGGGCGGCATCCGTGAGTCCCGCGAGGACGGCGCGGCGATGTGGGAGTTCGCGACGAGCGGGGCCACGGTCGTCGTCGTGAAGTAGGCGCGGCCCGGGCAGGCACGGCTCGGGCAGGCACCGCCCCCGGACCGGCTACGCGGCCTCGGGGTGCCGTCGCGTCTCGCCCGCCGGGGGCGTCACGGCGGGGGCGCGCGGCGGTGTGGACACCGCGCTGGCGGCGGCGCACGAGGCCAGCAGGTCCCGCATCGGGACTCCGGCCACTCCTGACGTCCCCGTTCCCGTCGGCCCGGCCGTCGTGGCCGTCGGCACCGCGCGCGGCAGTGCCCTCTCGCGTTCTGACGCCTGCATGGACGCCTCCTGGGCTGCGGGGGCGGGCGAGTTAGGTAAACCTAACCACGGACTGGATACCATGTGACCACGCCGGGGACGCCGAACGCAATATGTTGCCGACGGCATGTCGGTTAATAGGCGGAAGCTACGACACGACGTGGTCGGGCCCAAGGTGCCGAAACACCCCGGGCCCGACCACGTCGCGAGTTGCGCTGGTGCTGGTGTTCTTGCCGTGCCGCCGGCCGGGCCTTCAGGACCGGAGCGCGCCCAGGTCCGCCGTGGCCCAGCGGTCCCCGATGCCCGTCAGCCTCACCTGCCGCACCTCGTCCGTCGTGTCGCCCACCGCCCGGTGGATGAACAGGTGCAGGCGGTCCTCGGTCAGTTCCTCGACCTTGCCCTCGCCCCACTCCACGACCACCACCGAGTCCGGCAGGGACACGTCGAGGTCGAGGTCCTCCATCTCGTCGAGCCCGCCGCCCAGGCGGTACGCGTCCACGTGGACCAGCGGCGGCCCGTCGCCCAGGGAGGGGTGGACGCGCGCGATGACGAACGTCGGCGAGGTGACCGCGCCCCGCACGCCCAGCCCCTCACCGAGCCCCCGGGTCAGCGTGGTCTTGCCCGCGCCGAGCTCGCCGGTGAGCATCACGAGGTCGCCCGCGCGCAGCAGTCCGGCGAGGCGGCGGCCCAGCTCCCGCATCCGGTCCGGGGAGTCGACGGTGAGCTCGGCGGTGACGTCCGGCACGGGAACCCCAGCGGGGTCGTGCGGTGCTGCGGGTGCTTCCATGGCCCCCACGGTAGCCCCTGCCGGCCCTCCCCACGGTCCCCCGCCTCCGCCGCGGGCGCCCCGGCCGGCTCACCCCCGCAGGACCGCGCCGCGCGCCCGCTCCCTCGCCCGCGTGAGGAGCTCGGCGAGCCGGTCTATGACGGCCTCGGGGTGTTCCAGCATCACCAGGTGCCCGGCGTCCGGTACGAGCACCAGCTCCGCGTCCGGCAGCAGCTGCGCGATCGCCTCGCTGTGCCCGCTGGGGGTGACCAGGTCGTCGACCCCGGCCAGCACGAGCACCGGCAGGCCGGCGAAGTGCGCCAGCGCCTCCGTCTTGTCGTGGTCGTCGAAGGCCGGGTAGTACTCGGCGACCACGTCGATCGGGGTGCTCTCGATCATCCGCTCGGCGAAGCGCGCCACCGCCGGGTCCACGTCCCGCGACGCGAACGAGTACCGCTTGATGACCGAGGCGAACAGGTCGGCCGTGGCCCGCCGGCCCCGCTCCACCAGCTCCGCCCGCTGCCCGAGCGCCTTCAGCACTCCGGGCAGGACCCGCCGCACCGCGTTGACGCCCGCGACCGGCAGCCCGAAGTTCACCTCGCCGAGCCGCCCCGACGACGTGCCCACGAGGGCCACGCCCACCACCCGCTCCCGGACCAGTTCGGGGAACTGGGCGGCCAGCGCCATCACCGTCATGCCGCCCATGGAGTGCCCGGCGAGCACGATCGGCCCGCGGGGCGCGGCCGTGTCGATGACCGCCTTCAGGTCGCGGCCGAGCTGGTCTATGGTGACCGGCGCCCCGCCGTCCGCCTGGGCCGCGCCGCGTCCCGAGCGGCCGTGGCTGCGCTGGTCCCAGTGCACGGTGCGGACGACGCCGCGCAGCGCGGCCCGCTGGAAGTGCCAGGAGTCCTGGTTGAGGCAGTAGCCATGGCTGAAGACGACGGTGACCGGGGCAGGGGTCCGGCGGCCGAAGAGCCGGCGTCTGCGGGGAGCGAGGCCGGGGTCCTGCTCCACCTCGTCGACCTCGTAGTACAGCTCCGTGCCGTCGTCGGCCCGCGCCTTGCCGGGGGTGCCGCGCAGCGCCCCGTACGGTCCGGCCGCGTCGAGCGCGAGCCGCGCCTTCCGGCGCATGCCGCGGCCCACGGTGAGCCGCTCGACCGCCACTCCGGCGGCGGCGCCCGCGGCGACCACGCCTATCGCCACGCCCGCGAGACCGGCCCTGCGCCAGGACCCGGCGGCGGCCGCGGCCGTGACGGCCTCCACCGCCTCCGCGCTGCTCTCGCTCACGTCCCGCTCCTCCTCACCGGGGTCCGGTGGCCGGTACGGCCCACCGGACGGTCTGGTGTCGTCCTCTGGTCGTGGTGGTGCTGCGCTCGCCGTCCGCATACCTAGGGGGTCACCCGAACGGGGGCGGTCCATGTGACCGATCGTCCGCGGTTCACCCAGCGGCGTCGGCCCCGTCCGAAAGGTCTCCGTTGTCCACGTAGACGCGCGGAACGCGTGTCCCGATGCGCGTGACGACCTCGTAGGCGATGGTGCCCGCCGCCTTCGCCCAGTCCTCGGCGGTCGGCTCGCCCGCGTCACCCGGCCCGAAGAGGACGGCCCGGGTGCCCACGGGCGGCTCGTCCCCGCCCAGGTCGACCACGAACTGGTCCATCGCGATCCGCCCCGCGACCGTGCGCCACTTGCCGGCCACGAGCACCGGACCGGTGCCGGAGGCGTGGCGCGGGACACCGTCCGCGTAGCCGACGGGGACGAGGCCGAGGGTGGTGGCGCCCGGGGTGGTGTAGTGGTGCCCGTAGCTGACGCCGTGGCCCGGCGGGACGTGTTTGACCAGGGCGAGCGACGCGCTGAGCGTCATCACCGGCCGCAGCCCGAAGTCCTCCGGGGTGCCGGTCTCGGGGCTGGGCGAGATGCCGTAGAGCGAGATGCCGGTGCGCACGAGGTCGAAGTGGGCCTCGGGGAGCGTGAGGGTGGCCGGCGAGTTGGCGATGTGCCGGACCTCAAGGCGGGCGCCCCGCTCCTCGGCGTGCGCGAGCATCTCGCGGAAGCGGGTGAGCTGGGCCGCGATGGAGGGGTGGCCGGGCTCGTCGGCACAGGCGAAGTGCGACCAGACGCCGACGACCCGGACCAGTCCGTCGGCCTCCGCGCGCAGGGCGGCGCCGACCAGCTCGGGCCAGTCGTGCGGCTGGCAGCCGGAACGGCCGAGGCCCGTGTCCGCCTTGAGGTGCACGCGCGCGCGTGCGCCCGCGCGGGCCGCCGCCTCCGTGACCTCCCGCAGCGCCCACATCCCGCTGACCGAGACGTCGATGTCGGCCTCGATCGCCTCCCGCCAGGGCCCGCCCGGCGTCCAGAGCCAGCACATGACGCGGCCCGGCAGCCCGGCCGCGCGCAGGGC
>NZ_JAVRHI010000351.1:0-7195 GCF_034105845.1 Streptomyces sp. CRN 30
CCTCCCGCAGCGCGCCGGCGACCCCGGCGCCGCACCCCGCCAGCCACTCGCGCAGGGCGCCCGCGTCCCCCCGGCGCGCGGGGCCCCCGGTGCCGGGCACGTCGTCGACGGGGAGGTCCGCGGTGGCGCGGGTGCGCACGATGTGCTCGGTCCACAGCAGGGCCCGGCCGACATGCCGGACCAGTTCCTCCAAGGTCCAGTCCGGGCAGGTCGGCACGGTCGCGCCGAGGTCCGCCCCGTCGGCGAGCAGCGCGCTCAACTGCCGGGTCTGCCGGATGATTTCGTCGCAGAAGCGGTCGTGGGCGAGAGGCGTCATGACCTCACCCTAGGAGTCGACGATCAGTCCGGCACCGGATTTTGTCCGGCACCGGTGTCTGCCCGGTGGTCCAGCACCACCACCTCCTCCGCGTCGAAGACCACCCCGACCTCGTCGCCGGTCTCCGGCGCGGCCCGCAGCGCGCAGGCCGCCTCCAGGCGGGGCCCGTCCTCCGGCTGGAGGTGCACGGCGACATGGGTGCCGCGGAACGTGCGGGCGGCGACCGTGCAGCGCAGCCCCTCGCCGGGACCGACCAGCCGTACACCGGCCGGGCGCACCAGCAGCGGCCGCGCGCCCTGGCCGCTGCCCTCCGGCACCGGCACCTTGCCCCACGGCGTGTCGGCGGCCAGGCCGGTGACGGTCGCGTCGGTGACGTTGTCGAAGCCGAGGAAGCGGGCCACGAACGCGTCGGCGGGCCGCTGCCACACGTCGAGCGGCGTCCCCTGCTGGGCGATCCGCCCGTCCCGCATCACCACGACCCGGTCGGCGAGCGCGAACGCCTCGCCCTGGTCGTGCGTCACCGCGAGCACCGTCGTGCCCAGCCGCCCGAACAGCTCCCGCAGCTCCACCACGAGCCGCTCCCGCAGCGACCGGTCGAGCTGCCCGAGCGGCTCGTCCAGCATCAGCAGCCGGGGCCGGGCGGCCAGCGCGCGGGCCAGCGCGACGCGCTGCTGCTCACCACCGGACAGCGCGGCCACCGACCGGCGCCCGGCGCCCGGCAGCCCGACCAGCTCCAGCAGTTCCTCGACCCGCTCGCGCTGTTCGGCGCGGGACGCCCCGTGCATCCGGGGTCCGAAGGCGACGTTCCCTGCCACGTCCCGCTGCGGGAAGAGCTGGTGGTCCTGGAACATCAGCCCGACCTCGCGCCGGTGCGCGGGCACCCCGGCCTGGTCCCGGCCGCCGAGCAGCACCCGTCCGGCGTCCAGCGGCTGCAGCCCGGCGACGGCTCGCAGCAGCGTCGACTTGCCGCTGCCGCTGGGCCCGAGCACGCACACCACCTCGTGTTCGGCGACATCGAGACCGACCGCGTCGAGCACGGCCCGTCCGCCGAACCGGACGGTGGCCCCTTGAAGGGTCAGCAGGCTCCGCATGCTCAGAACTCCCCGGTTCGGTCGGTCCGCAGTCGCTCCAGCACCACCAGGGCCACAGCGCACACCAGCATCAATATCGTCGACAGGGCCATCGCCTGGCCGTAGTTCAGCTCTCCCGGCCGCCCCAGCAGCCGCGCCACGGCCACCGGCAGCGTCGGGTTGTCGGGCCGCGCGATGAACACCGTCGCCCCGAACTCCCCGAGGGACACCGCGAACGCGAACCCCGCCGCGACGAGCAGCGCCCGCCGCACCATCGGCAGGTCCACCTCCCGCCACACCCGCCACGGCGACGCGCCGAGCACGGCCGCCGCCTCCCGCAGCCGCCCGTCCACCGCGCGCAGCACGGGCAGCATGGTCCGTACGACGAAGGGGACACCGACCAGCGCCTGGGCGAGCGGCACCAGAAGCCACGAGGAGCGGAGGTCCAGCGGGGGTTCGTCCAGCGCGATCAGGAACCCGAAGCCGACCGTCACCGCCGACACCCCGAGCGGCAGCATCAGCAGCGCGTCGAAGCCCCGTACGAGCCGGCCGGCGTCCCGGCGGGTCAGCGCGGCCGCCGCGAGACCGCCGATCACCACGGCGATCGCGGTGGCGGCGAGGGCGTACGTCAGGGAGTTGCCGACGGCGTCGATCGGCGGGACCAGGAAGGCGCCGCCGTCCTCGCGGGTCAGCGCCCGGTAGTAGCCGAAGCCGTCGCCCAGCGACCGCCCGACCAGCACGGCGAGCGGCAGCAGGACCAGTACGGCGACGGTGGCGAGGACCCCGCCCAGCAGCGCCCACTGCCCGGCGCCGCGCGGCCGGCGCGCGGTCCGGGCGGCGTCGACCAGACGCAGCGCGGTCTCCCGCCGCCGTACCGTCCAGGCGTGCACGGCGAGGATCGCGAGGACCGCCGCGAACTGGATCATCGTCAGCACGGCGGCCGTGGACAGGTCGAAGAGCTGCGAGGTCTGCCGGTAGATCTCCACCTCCAGGGTGGAGAAGGTGGGCCCGCCGAGGATCTGCACGACACCGAAGGAGGTGAAGGTGAACAGGAACACCATCAGCGCGGCGGCGGCGACGGCGGGCACCAGCGCGGGCAGCGTGACCCGCCGCCAGGCGGCGAACCGGGAGGCGCCGAGCATCCGCGCGGCCTCCTCCTGCCGCGGGTCGAGCTGCGCCCACAGCCCGCCGACGGTGCGCACGACGACGGCGTAGTTGAAGAAGACGTGCGCGAGCAGGATCGCCCACACGGTGGTGTCCAGGCGTACGCCCCACAGGTCGTCGAGCAGCCCGCCGCGGCCGACCAGCGCCAGGAACGCCGTCCCGACGACGACGGTCGGCAGCACGAACGGCACCGTCACCACGGCCCGCAGCACCTGCTTGCCGGGAAAGTCGAGCCGGGCGAAGACGTACGCGCCCGGCAGCGCGATCAGCAGGGTGAGCGCGGTGGACGCCAGCGCCTGCCAGGTGGTGAACCACAGGACGTGCCGTACGTCGGAGGCGGTCAGCACCTCCGTGATCCGGCCGAGGTGCCACCCGGCGTCGTCCTTCAGCCCCCGCGCGACGATCGCCGCGACGGGCCAGGCGAAGAAGACGGCGAAGAACGCGACGGGCACGGCGAGCAGGCCGAGCCGCGCCGCGTCACCGCGCCGCCCGGCCCTTGCCTCGCTGCCTACTTGAGTACGAGCGAGGTCCACGACCTGACCCAGTCGTCGCGGTTGCCGGCGATCTCCGCCGGGGCCATCGTCTCCGGGTCGTCGATCTCCGGAATGTTGTCCGAGTACACGGCGGGCAGCTCGGCGTCGTCGACGACCGGGTTGACGTACATGTTCAGCGGCATGTCCTCCTGGAACCTCTTGCTGATCAGGAAGTCCAGGAGCGCCTTGCCGCCCTCGGGGTTCTCCGCGTTGCTCAGCAGCCCGGCGAACTCGGTCTGCCGGAAGCACGTGCCGGTCGCCACGCCGGTGGGCGCGGTCTTCGGCTGCGGGTCGGCGTAGACGACCTCCACCGGCGGCGAGGAGGCGTAGGAGACGACGAGCGGCCGGTCACCGCCGGCCTTCTTGCCGCCGGCCGACCCGGAGAACTCCTCGTTGTACGCCTGCTCCCACCCGTCGACGACCTTCACACCGTTGGCCCGGAGCTTCTTCCAGTACCCCTCCCAGCCCTCATCGCCGTACGCGGCGGCGGTCCCGAGCAGGAACCCAAGGCCCGGCGACGACGTCCCGGCGTTCTCGGTCACCAGCAGGTTCTTGTAGGCCGGCTCGACGAGGTCCGCGAACGACGTCGGCGGATCGATCCCGTGCTCGCTGAAGTACGCCTTGTCGTAGTTGACGCAGATGTCGCCGTAGTCGACGGGCGTGACCCGGTTCCGGTCGTCCAGCCGGTAGCTCTTGTCCACGCCGTCGACGCCCTTCGCCTCGTACGGCTGGAAGAGCCCGTTGTCGAGGGCGCGGGAGAGCAGGGTGTTGTCGACGCCGAAGAGGACGTCGCCCTGCGGGTTGTCCTTGGTGAGGATCGCCTTGTTGACGGCCTGCCCGGCATCGCCGTCCTCCAGCACCTTGACCTGGTACCCGGAGCTCTTCTCGAAGGCGGCGATGACGTCCTTCGACGCGGCCCACGAGTCGTGGCTGACGAGGGTGACGGTTTTGGAGTCGCCGCCGGACGCCTCGTCGTCGGACGAGGACCCGCACGCGGACAGCGCGACGAGACCGATCCCGACGGCCAGGACGGTGGCCTTGCGTGTGATGCTCACTTTTTCCTCCTGGGACGGACCAGGAAGAGACGCGGCCCTGCCCGGAGCTCCGTCGGGAGTCCGGGCAGGGCGCAACAGCTCGATGAGTGGTGACCGATCTCCCTACCCAGAATGACCTGGGCCAGGTTCGGAGGGTCTGCGGCTCGGTGCCGCACTCTCAGCGCTGTGGCGCTCCCCTGTCGGAATATGAAGATGTGTTCCCGCGTCGCCAGGTTACCGCTCGGTGGCGGCGAGCTGACCGCACGCCCCGTCGATCTCCTGACCACGGGTGTCCCGGACGGTCACCGGCACCCCGTGGGCCGCGATCGCCTCGACGAACGCCTTCTCGTCCTCGGGCCGGGACGCGGTCCACTTGGAGCCCGGGGTGGGGTTGAGCGGGATGAGGTTGACGTGCACGGGCTTGCCCTTGAGCAGCCGCCCGAGCCGGTCGCCGCGCCACGCCTGGTCGTTGATGTCGCGGATCAGCGCGTACTCGATGGAGAGCCGGCGGCCGGACCGCGCCGCGTAGTCGAACCCGGCGTCCAGCACCTCGCGCACCTTCCACCGGGTGTTGACCGGTACGAGGGTGTCGCGCAGCTCGTCGTCGGGCGCGTGCAGCGAGATCGCCAGGCGGCACTTGAGGCCCTCGTCGGCGAGGCGGTTGATCGCCGGGACGAGGCCGACCGTGGAGACGGTGATGCCCCGCTGGGACAGGCCGACGCCGTCGGGCTCCGGGTCGGTCAGCCGGCGGATGGCTCCCACGACCCGGTTGTAGTTGGCGAGGGGCTCGCCCATCCCCATGAAGACGATGTTGCTGAGACGCGCCGGGCCGCCGGGGACCTCGCCGTCGCGGAGCGCGCGCATCCCGTCCACGATCTGGTGCACGATCTCGGCGGTCGAGAGGTTGCGGTCGAGGCCCGCCTGGCCCGTGGCGCAGAACGGGCAGTTCATCCCGCAGCCTGCCTGCGAGCTGATGCACATGGTGACCCGGTCCGGGTAGCGCATGAGCACCGACTCGACCAGCGTGCCGTCGAAGAGCCGCCACAGCGTCTTGCGGGTGGTGCCCTCGTCCGTGGACAGGTGGCGCACGACCGTCATCAGCTCGGGCAGCAGCGCCTCGCGCAGCCTCTCCCGGGAGCCGGCGGGGATGTCGGTCCACTCCTGCGGGTCGTGCGCGTACCGCGCGAAGTAGTGCTGCGAGAGCTGCTTGGCACGGAACGGCTTCTCACCGGCCTCGGCGACCGCCTCCTTGCGCTGGGCGGGCGTGAGATCGGCGAGATGCCGCGGCGGCTTCTTGGCTCCGCGCGGGGCGACGAAAGTGAGTTCTCCGGGCTTAGGCATGGCTCTACAAGTGTCGCAGACGTACGAAGAAGGGCCCGCCACCCTGTGGACAGCGGACCCTTCTCAGCATGCAGCGGCGAAAATGCCAGGTCAGCCGCTTCCGACGAAGATCACCAACAGCAGCCACACCACCGGAGCCGTCGGCAGCAAGGAGTCCAGGCGGTCCATGATGCCGCCGTGACCGGGCAGCAGCGTGCCCATGTCCTTGATGCCGAGGTCCCGCTTGATCATCGACTCGCCGAGATCGCCCAGCGTCGCGCTGACGGCGACGGCGAGGCCCAGGAGCAGACCCTGCCACCAGGCACCGTCGTCGATCAGGAACTGCACGCACAGCGCGCCCGCCGCCATGGCGAACGTCACCGCGCCGACCAGACCCTCCCGGGTCTTGCCGGGGCTGATGCGCGGGGCGAGCTTCTTCTTGCCGAACCGCCAGCCGACCGCGTACGCGCCCGTGTCGCTGACGACGGTCAGTATCAGGAAGACCAGCACCCGCCAGGGACCGTCGTCCGCCGCCAGCAGCATCGCGACGAACGTGGCCAGGAACGGCACGTAGAACGCGGCGAAGACACCCGCGGTGACGTCCCGCAGATAGTCCTGCGGCGGTTCCGTCATGCGCCACACGAGGACGGCCAGCGCCGTGAGCGCCATGGCCACCCACGCGCCCTCGGCACCCCGCACGTACCCGGCGATGACCATCGCCGCGCCGCCGACCGCGAGCGGGACGAGCGGCGCGCGGATGCCCTTGCGCTCCTCCAGCCGCTTGGTCAGCTCCCACAGCCCGACCACGACCGCGACCACGACGACGCCCACGAACACGGCCTTGACCACGAACAGCGACGCGATGATCACCACGCCGAGCCCGAGTCCGACCCCTATCGCCGCACCCAGGTCGCGCCCCGCGCTCTTCTTCTGCGGCGGGGGCACCGGCTGCGGACTGTCGTGCATGGGCTCCGTATTCCGCGGCGCCGCCGCGGGGGCCGGCGCCGGCGAGGTGTCGTCCGGGAACAGGGGGCCGCGACGAGCGGCCCCCCGGTCGTCATCCTGGTCTCCGCCGAAGTCGGGTACGTCGGGCACGATGGGCATGGGCCGAGTCTGCTGCGCGTTGTGCGCTTCGTACGCGGGACCCGCCGGGGCAGCCCCCTGGACAGGTCCCTGCTCGGACGGCCCCCAGTACCCGGCTCGTGGCGGCGCCCCCCAGGAAGAGTCGTTCATCAGACCTCGAGCAGCTCCGCTTCCTTGTGCTTGAGGAGCTCGTCCACCTGGGCGACGTACTTCGCGGTGGTGTCGTCGAGCTCCTTCTCCGCGCGGCGGCCCTCGTCCTCGCCGACCTCGCCGTCCTTGACCATCTTGTCGATGCCGTCCTTGGCCTTGCGGCGCACGGAGCGGATGGAGACCTTGGCGTCCTCGCCCTTGGCCTTCGCGACCTTGATGTACTCGCGGCGGCGCTCCTCGGTCAGCTCCGGGAACACCACGCGGATGATGTTGCCGTCGTTGCTGGGGTTGACGCCCAGGTCCGAGTCACGGATCGCCTGCTCGATGTTGCGCAGCGCGGTCTTGTCGAACGGCGTCACCACGGCCATGCGCGGCTCGGGCACGGAGAACGAGGCCAGCTGGTTGATCGGCGTCGGCGCGCCGTAGTAGTCGGCCACGATCTTGTTGAACATCGCCGGGTGCGCACGGCCGGTGCGGATCGCGGCGAAGTCCTCCTTGGCGACCACGACGGCCTTCTCCATCTTC
>NZ_JAVRHI010000352.1:0-10720 GCF_034105845.1 Streptomyces sp. CRN 30
CGGGCCCCGGCCGGGGCCCGCGTGACCTCGTCGGTCCGCGGCGCGCCGGTCCCGCAGGGATCGCCGGCCGGGCTCGTCTCCCGGACGGCGGCGGGCGTCGTCGACGGGATCGTGGTGCTGTGCGCCGTCTTCGCCCTGCACTTCGGTTACGCGGCGGGCCACTACCTGCTGCTGGGCCCGCCGTTCTCGCTGCCGGACCCCGCCGCCTGGCTGACGGTGGTCCTCGGCTACGCCGCCGCCGTCGCCTATCTGGCGGGCGGCTGGCTCATCGGCGGGCGCACCGTCGGCGACCAGGTGCTGGGGCTGCGGGTGCTCAGCCGTTCCCGGCGGCAGCTCACCGTGGCCGCCGCCCTGCTGCGGGCCGTGCTCTGCGTCTTCCTGCCCTGGGGGCTGCTGTGGATACCGGTCGACCGGCGCGGGGCCTCCGTGCAGGACCGCCTCGTGAACACCGCCGTCGTCCACGACTGGTACGGCAGGTCCCGTCCCGGCGGCGACGGCTGAGGAGGCCCCGGCCCCCGCCCCTCAGACCGCGGGCTCCACCGCGAACACGTGACCGCCCCAGGCGTCGAGGTCGACGAAGAGCCCGGGGCCGGTCAGCTCGCTGCCGGACCGTACGTACCGGACGCCGTCCATCAGGTCCAGCAACTCCGCGTTCACGCCGTCGAGTTCGGGCCACGGCACGCGGATGCGGCCCTGGGCCGGACGGCCGGAGGCGTTCACCACCACGAGGTACCGGCCGCCCGGCCCGGCCGTCCAGCTCCAGGTGAGCAGGGACCGGCAGGTGTCGTTGTCCGGCCAGCCCGTCGCGTCCAGCAGCTGCCAGCGTCCGTCGCGCATACGGCTGTTGCGGACCACCGTCAGCAGCCGTTCGTGGAAGGCCCGCAGTCCGTCGTCGGCCGGTTCGTCGGGGCGGCGGGTCAGGAAGACGGGCAGGTGTACGCGGCGCCCGGTGAACTGGCCCTCGTGCCAGAGGGTCGCCCCCGGCAGCGTGGCGATCACCACGGCCGCCGCGCGTTCCCGGGCCACCGGGGTGAGGGTGGCCGCCGCGCGCGGTTCGTCGTGGTTCTCCAGGAACCGGAGCAGGCCGCGCTGGTAGTCCTCAGCAGCCCGCAGGTGGTCGCGGACCGCGTCGGCGTCGTCGTGCAGCAGCCGGTCGTAGAGCCGCTTGTCGTAGGCGTGGTCGAAGCCCTGCCGCTGGAGCGCCCACTCCAGGTCCCAGTAGGCCTCCGCCACGAAGAGCATGCCCGGGTGCCGGCGCCGCACGGCGGGCAGCACGGCCGCCCAGAAGTCCTGCTCGGGCGCGGGTCCCACCCGCCGGCCCCAGGTCCGGGCGAACACGTCGTTCATCGGCAGCATCGCCATGTCGCAGCGGACCCCGTCGCACAGGTCGCCGATGCCGCTGAGGACGTCGGCGGTCAGCGCGCGCAGCGCCGGGCTGAACGCGTTGAGCTGGACCACGTCGGGCCACGGCGGGAAGAAGGGGTCCCGGCCGCGCGCGTACACCCTGCCGTGCGCCGCGAGGTAGGCGGCCGGATCCCGCCGCAGGTCGTCCTCGCTGCCGCGGACGAAGCAGTCGGGGTGCGCGGCGAGCCAGGGGCTGTCCGGCGCGACGTGGTTGGGCACGTGGTCGAGGAGCAGTCCGACGCCGCGGCGGTCGAGCGCGGCGCGGGCGGCCTTGAGCCCTGCGGTGCCGCCGAGGGAGGCGTCGACGGAGTAGCGGCGCACGCAGTACGGCGATCCGGCGATGTCCTCCGGGCCGGCGTCGGGGAGGGCTCGGGTGAAGGACTCGCGCAGGGCGGGGTCCGCCAGGGCGATGCGGAGGCCCTCGGGGCTGCGCTCCCACACGCCCATGAGCCAGACGGCGTCCACGCCGTGCGGGGTGATCTCGTCCCAGGCGTCCTTGGGGACGTCACCGAGGCCCGTCGGGCGCCCGGTGCGGCGCTCGATCTCCCGGAGCCATACCCGGGTGTTGACCTCGTGCACGACGGGCTGTGCGGGCAGTGCGTTCATGAGCCCCCTCCGTTCTGCGCCTCTTCGCCCCAGGGGTCGCGGAAGTCGTCCGGGCCGAGCCGGCCGAACGTGATGATCAGGGTGGCGACCAGGCCCGTCCAGCCGGTCTGGTGGGCGGCGCCGATCCCCGCGCCGTTGTCCCCGTGGAAGTACTCGTGGAAGCTGATCAGGTCGCGCCAGTGCGGGTCGGTGCGGAACTTCTCCTGGCCGCCGTGGACGGGGCGCCGCCCGTCCGGCTCCCGCAGGAAGATGCGGGTGATCCGGTCCGAGATCTCCTTCGCCACCTCGAACAGGGTCTTCCGGTTCCCGGAGCCGGTCGGGCACTCCACGGTGAGGTCGTCGCCGTAGAAGCCGTACAGGTTGAGCAGCGCACGGACGAGCAGCACGTTCATCGGCAGCCACACGGGCCCGCGCCAGTTGGAGTTGCCGCCGAACATCCCCGAGTCGGACTCGGCGGGCAGGTAGCCGACGCGCAGCTCCTCACCGTGCACGGTGACGGTGTACGGGTGCTCGGCGTGGTAGCGGGAGAGCGCCCGGATGCCGTACGGGCTCAGGAACTCCTCCTCGTCGAGCAGGCGGGCGAGGACGCGCTCCAGCTTCTTGTCGTCCACGACGGACAGCAGCCGGGGACCGTCGGCGGGCCCGGCCGTCGCCGAGGCCCAGGCGGCGGCGAGCGAGGGGTGCCGGCCGACGAAGCGGTCCATCCGCTCCCGCAGCGGGGAGACGGCGGCCAGCTGCCGGGGGTGGAACACCGTCGAGGCGCACAGCGGCAGCAGACCCACCATGGAGCGCACCTTCAGGCGCCGGGCCCGGCCGTCGGGCAGCCGCAGCACGTCGTAGAAGAAGCCGTCCTCCTCGTCCCACATCTCGTCGTGGCGGTCGCCGACGCGGTCCAGGGAGGCCGTGATCCACAGATAGTGCTCGGTGAACTTGACGACGAGGTCCTCGTACGCGGGGCTGTGCTCGACGAGTTCCAGGGCGATCTGCAGCATGGTCTGGCAGTACAGCGCCATCCACGCCGTGCCGTCGGCCTGTTCGAGCCGGCCGCCGGTGGGCAGCGGCGCGCTGCGGTCGAAGACGCCGATGTTGTCGAGGCCGAGGAAGCCGCCCTGGAAGACGTTGCGTCCCTGCGGGTCCTTGCGGTTGACCCACCAGGTGAAGTTGGTGAGGAGCTTCTGGAAGGAGCGTTCCAGGAAGTCGCGGTCCGCGGTGCCGGTCAGGCGCCGTTCCAGCTGGTACAGGAAGTACGCGGCCCAGGCGTGGACGGGCGGGTTGACGTCGGTGAAGTTCCACTCGTACGCCGGGATCTGCCCGTTGGGGTGCAGGAAGGCGTCGGTGAGCAGCAGTTCGAGCTGTTCCTTGGCGAAGGCGGTGTCGACCATGGCGAGCGCGACGGTGTGGAAGGCCAGGTCCCAGGCGGCGAACCAGGGGTACTCCCAGGTGTCGGGCATGGACACCACGTGGTCGGCCGTCATGTGGAACCAGTCGTGGTTGCGGATGCCGTCCGCCGCCGGGCCGAAGGGGTCGACGCCGTGCTCGGTGAGCCAGGTGTCCACGTCGAAGTGGTAGTACTGCTTGCTCCAGAGCATCCCGGCGAGCGCCTGCCGCAGCACCCGCGCCCCGTCCTCGTCCAGTCCGGGCGGGGTGAGGTCGCGGTAGAAGGCGTCGGCCTCGGCGAGCCGCTGCTTCAGGACGGCGTCGAACTCCTCGCCGAGGGGGGCGGGCCGTCCGGCCCGCACCAGCCGCAGCCGGACGCTCGCCTCACCGCCCGGCGCCACGGTCAGGGTGTGGTCCGCGGCCGCCTTGGTGCCCGTGCGTTCCGGGTTCACGGCCGCCGTGTCACCGTCGACGACGTACCGGCCGATGCCGTCCTTCACGTACGGGGACGGGTTCGGCGTGCCGTACAGGCGTTCGGCGTTCGTCTCGTTCCCGGTGAACAGCAGCGGGACGTCACCCGAGCAGTGCAGCTCCCAGGTGCCGAGGTCCGCGTCCGGGTGCTCGGCCCGCACGACCGTCCCGCCGGTGCCGCCGGCGACCGCCGTGAGCCGCGGTTGCGCCGTCGCCGGTGCGCCGTCGCGCCAGGACCAGGTGTTGCGGAACCACAGCGTCGGCAGCACCCGCAGCGTCGCCTCGTCGGGGCCGCGGTTGGCGACGGTGATCCGCATCAGGAGGTCGTCGGCGGTGGCCTTCGCGTACTCCACGGTCACGTCCCAGTAGCGGTCTTCGTCGAAGACACCCGTGTCGAGCAGTTCGTACTCGAACTCCTGCCGTCCGCGCTCCCGGTTGACGGCCACCAGTTCGTTGTACGGGTACTCGGGCTGCGGGTACTTGTACAGGTAGCGCATGTACGAGTGGCTCGGGGTGCTGTCGAGGTAGAAGTAGTACTCCTTGACGTCCTCCCCGTGGTTGCCCTCGGCGTTGGTCAGCCCGAAGGCGCGTTCCTTCAGGATCGGGTCGCGTCCGTTCCACAGCGCGAGGGCCAGACAGAGCCGTTGCCGGTCGTCGCTGATCCCGGCGAGCCCGTCCTCGCCCCAGCGGTAGGCGCGGGAGCGGGCGTGGTCGTGCGGGAAGGAGGACCACGCGTCACCGGAGGCGCTGTAGTCCTCGCGGACCGTGCCCCACTGCCGCTCGGCGAGGTACGGCCCCCACCGCCGCCAGGCCTCGTCCCCGGCGCGTTCGCGTTCCGCCCGCTGCGCCTTGTTGCGGGTGGCCTTGGTGGGCGTCCTGGGGGCGGACCTGGCCGCCTTGGCGGTGCCGGCCGTCCGCGCGGCTCCCGCCGTCTTCCCGGTCTTCTGTGCCTTGTCCCGTGTGGCCATCGCGTTCACCCGATCCGGCTCGCAGGAATCCCGGGCACAGTGTCGTCGCGTTCCGGCGCTGCGGACTCCCCCGCCCCGGGTGAGGTGGGCCCGCGCCCCGCGCCCGGCCTCCCCGGGCGTACGGCTCGTCCGGCGTACGGCTCATCCGGCCCTGGCGTGCCGCCCGGGCCGTCCCCGCCCCGCGGCCAGCGCGATCCGTGCCACCCGGGGCCAGTCGGCCGGTGGCCGGCTCACGGGCGTACCGGGACGGTCGCGCGGTACGCGCACCCGCAGCGCCCCGGGCACGATCCGGCACACCACGGGAGTCGGCAGACTCACCGCCTCCCCGTCGATGCCGGCCGGGACGGTGCCGGAGCCGGGTACGGCGGTGGCGTCGACGGCGGCCGGAAGCGAGTCCGTACGCGGGTGCGGGGCCGGGTCCGGGTCCGTCTCGACGACGACCTCCGTCGCGGTCAGCCGGGTCACCGCGGCGGAGGACGGGCCGCGGAGGGCGCCCGCCGCCCGCGCGGTGTTGTCGATGCGCACGCACAGCACCCCGAGCTCCCCGGCGTCCAGGCGTTCCCGGCGGCCCGGGTTGGCGAGGTCGACGGCGCGCCGGTAGGCGTTGTTGCTGACCAGCAGGGCCTGCAGACCGTCCAGCCGTACGGCGGGGGTCCGCATCCGCAGCCGGGGCGCGCCGTCCCCGCTGAGCAGGCCGGGCAGGGCGCGCAGGGCCGTACGGGTCTTGTCGTCGCGGTAGGCCGGGTCGCCGACGACGGCCGCGTAGGCGCCGAAGGAGGCGTTGTTGACGAACACCCGGTCGGCGGCGAACCCGAGGTCGACCCGGAGCTCCACGCCGTCGGCGAGGGCGTCGAGGGCGGCCGCCGGATCGTCGCGGTCCAGACCTAGGTCCAGGGCGAAGTGGTTGCGCGTGCCGGCGGGGACCACCGCGAACGGCAGGTCACAGCGCCACGCCACCTCCGCCACCAGTGCCTGGGTGCCGTCCCCGCCCGCCACGGCCAGCAGGTCCGCGCCGTCGGCCACCGCGCGGCGGGCCAGTTCGGCCACGTCCTGCCGCTGTCCGGGGTCCAGCAGGGTCACCCGCGCACCCGCGGCCCGGGCCTTCTCCACCAGGCCGAAACGTGCGACCTTGCCGTCGCCGGAGCGGGGGTTCATCACGATCCACGGGTGGCGCGGGGCCACGGCGGGCCGTTCCGCGTGCGCGACGGCACGGCCCGCGTCGTCCGGTGTCAGCGCGGTACGGGCCGCCAGCACGGCCAGCGCCCACAGCGCCAGGGAAACCGCGGCGGGCCACAGCATGCCGTACGCGGCGAACACGGCGAGCACGGTGACCGGGGCGGCGATCGACAGCACCATGCCGGTCACGCGGACCAGGGCGGTGTGGGCCAGGGCCCACCACACACCGGCCGCGGTCAGGGCCAGTCCGGCCAGGCCGAACAGGATCCAGAAAACGCTGCGCAGCCCGGCGACGACGAGCGGCACCAGGACGCTGCCCAGCAGGGCCAGCAGGGCGAGGCGGGCCCACCCGGCGTGCCCCTCGCGGGCGGGCGCCGCCCCCGTCCCGTCCGGTGCGCCCGCCCCGTGCCGTTTCCCGTACCGGTGCCGGTGCCGGCTCACCTGGTCGCCCCGGCGGCTCACAGGTCGCGCGGCATGCGTGCGTAGGGGTCCTCGTCGCGCCGGACCACGCACAGGGCCCAGATGACGAACCCGGAGAAGGCGATCATCACCAGCGACCAGACCGGGAAGTACGGCAGGGACAGGAAGTTGGCGATGATGACGAGCGACCCGAGGACGATCCCGGCGATACGGGCCCACAGCGCCGTCCGGAACAGCCCCACGGAGATCACGACGGCCGCCGCGCCCAGGAGCAGGTGCACCCAGCCCCAGCCGGTCAGGTCGAAGGCGAAGATGTAGGAAGGTGTGGCGACGAAGATCTCGTCCTGGGCGATCGCCATGACGCCCCGGAGGATGTCGAGGACCCCGATGATCGCCAGCATGACGGCGGCGAACACGGTCAGGCCCTCGGCCCATTGCTGTTTCGCTGCCACGCGGTGAGGGTGTGTCGTGGTCATCCTGATGCCTCGTTTCGTCGGGCGGTGGTGCGCCCACGACGCGGTCGGTGCTCCGGACCCCCGTGCCGTCCGGTGCGGTGCGGGTCAGTGCAGGATCCGCTCCTTCGCCCGCCGGAACTCCTCGTCGGAGATGTCGCCCCTGGCGCGGATGTCCGACAGCCTCGCGAGTTCGTCGATCTCACTGGTGCGGGAGCCGGGACGGGAGCCGCCGGCCGCCGTCTCACGGATGTAGTCGTCGAGCGCCCGCTGCTGCGCACGCGCCTGCGCGACCTCGCGTCGGCCCATGCCCTTCCCGCGCGCGATGAGGTAGACGAAGACACCGAGGAAGGGCAGGACGATGAGGAAGACGAGCCAGCCCGCCTTGGCCCAGCCGCTCAGGTCGTCGTCGCGGAAGAGGTCGACGACGATCCGGAAGAGCAGGACGAACCACAGGATCCACAGGAAGAACCAGAGCATCGTCCAGAAGGCGCTCATCAGCGGATAGTCGTAGGCGAGATAGGTCTGCGCGTCCACTTCGCTCCTCCGTAGGTCCCAAAGGCCCCGTAGGTCCCGGGGCGCGTGTCCTGCCCCGCGTCCCGTGCTGCCTGCCCCGCGTCTCATGTGCTGGTCGTGTGCCGGTCGTGTCCCCCTCAGCGTGTCCGCCGTGGACGCCGGACGCTTCACCCATGGCGGGTGATCCGGCCCGGGCCCGGCCCCGGTGTGGTGAGCACGGAGGCCTCCGGCGGTCCGGCGCGTACGGCGGCGCGCCGGCGCGTACGACGGACCGGCGGACCGGCGGACCGGCGAGGAAGGAGCGGCACGTGCGGGACGACGTGGACGAGCGACTCGCGCGGGACGGCGGCCGTCCGTCGCTGCCGCCGCCGCTTCAGGGCCCTGCCGCTGCCCCGGGAGGTTCGGTCATGACCACCAGCAATTCGTCCCCCGCGCCCCTGCCCCCGCCGGAGCGCGCGGCGTACGGCAGGCACGCGCGCACCCGGGCGTCACGCTCCTGCCACGGGTGGTTCGAGCCCGCCACGGGGCGGCCCGACCCCGTCGACGTGCTGGAGCGCCAGTCGGCGAGCCGGGTGCCGGAACTCGTGCCGATCCGGTACGGGCGCATGCTCGAGTCGCCGTTCCGCTTCTACCGCGGTGCCGCCGCGATCATGGCGGCGGACCTGGGGTCCCTGCCGCACACGGGTCTGACGGTGCAGCTCTGCGGGGACGCCCACCTGCTGAACTTCCGGCTGCTGGCCTCGCCGGAGCGGCGTCTGGTCTTCGACATCAACGACTTCGACGAGACACAGCGCGGCCCGTTCGAATGGGACGTCAAGCGCCTGGCGGCCAGCATCGCCATCGCCGCCCGGGCCAACGGCTTCCCGGCGAAGGCACAGAACACCGCCGTGCGCGCCTGCGTGCGGGCCTACCGGCGGCGGATGCGGGACCTCGCCGGCATGCGCACGCTGGACGTCTGGTACGCGCAGGACGACACCGACCACCTGCGGACGATGCTGTCCACGGCGCCGGACGACCAGGCGCTGGGCAAGGAGGCCAGGCGGCGCGCCGACCGGGCGACCGCGAAGGCCCGCACCCGCACGCACCTGCAGGCCTTCGGGAAACTCACCCGGCTCACGGCGGAGGGCAGGCGGATCACCCCGGACCCGCCCCTGATCGTCCCGCTCCGGGACCTGCTGACCGACACGGACACCGGATTCCGGCAGGAACGGGAGCTGCACGCCCTGGTGGACGCCTACGCGCGCAGCCTCTCCTCCGAGCGGCGGCACCTGCTGCGCCGCTACCGGCTGGTGGACATGGCCCGCAAGGTGGTCGGGGTCGGCAGCGTCGGCACCCGCTGCTGGATCCTGCTCCTGCTGGGCCGGGACGACGAGGACCCCCTCCTGCTGCAGGCCAAGGAGGCCCAGCCGTCGGTCCTCGCCCCGTACACCGACGGTGAGCAGTACGACAACCAGGGGCGCCGGGTCGTCGCCGGGCAGCGCCTCATCCAGACGGCCAGCGACATCTTCCTGGGCTGGACGCGCGTGGTGGGGCTCGACGGGCACGGCCGGGACTTCTACGTCCGCCAGTTGCGCGACTGGAAGGGCATCGCGCGCCCCGAGACCATGGACCCCGAGCTGCTGACCGTCTTCGCCCAGCTGTGCGGGGCCTCGCTCGCCCGGGCCCACGCCCGTTCCGGCGATCCCGTGGCCGTCGCCGCCTATCTGGGCGGCGGCGACCACTTCGACCGCGCGCTCGCCGAGTTCGCGCAGGCCTACGCCGACCGCACCGAGCGGGACTTCGCGGCGCTGGGGGCGGCCGCGCGGTCGGGCCGGGTCACCGCGCAGGTGCTGTGACGCCGGTGCGTCCGTGCCGGACCGGCGCCCCGGTCGCCCCGGTCGCTCCGGTCGCCTCGGCAGCCCCGGTCGCCTCGGCAGCCCCGGTCGTTCCGTTCACCACGGTCATTCCGGGAGGCGGCGCAGCTCCACGACCAGCAGGCCCAGCGACTGGAAACGGGCCAGCAGTCCGTACAGGTGCGCCTCGTCGATGATCTGCCCGAACAGGAGGGTCTGATCCGGCACGACTACGTGGTCCAGTTCCGGGAAGGCCTTGGCCAGCCTCTCGGACAGGTGCCCGTCGATGCGGATCTCGTAGCGCATGAGCTGCTCCCCGCGGGTGGCCTCTGCGCGGCGAACGTGCCGTCCCTCGCGATCGTCCGCCCTGCGCGGCCCCGCGGCCTCACCCGGCCGAGGTGAGCCGCGGCTCGGCCGTTCGGCTCCCGGCGTCCGTACCCGGCTGCTCAGTGCTTCAGCACCGCCTTGAGGGCGACGATCAGCAGCCCGAGCACCAGGTTGACCGCACCGGTGCGGACGACCAGGGGCCAGGGGGCCCGGGCGCGCCGGGCCGCGGTCGCCGACCAGTACACCTGTCCGGACACCGCCACGCCGAGGGCCAGCCAGCCGGTGGCCCACAGGTCCAGGCCGAGCAGGGAGCCGAGCGCCACAGCCGCGGCGGGCGGGAGGGCGGCCTCGAGGATCGGCCGCTCCTCGCGGCACACCCGCAGCACGGCCGTACGGTCCAGGGGCCGCCGTGCCATGTGGGCGCCGAACAGCTGGGCGTGCACGTGCGCGAGCCAGAACACCACACCGGTGGCCACCAGCAGCAGGACCAGCTCGGCCCGCGGGAAGGGGCCGAGGGTGCCCGCGCCGACCACCACGGAGGCGGCCAGCAGGGAACCGTGGACACCGCCCGAGTGATCGACGTGGGCACCGCTGCTCCCACGGCTCCGACCGGGTTCCGCGGGGGTCACAGCAGCCGGAGTTCGCGGGCCCGGCGCACCGCGTCCCCGCGCCGGTTCACCCCCAGTTTGCGGAAGACGCTCTTCAGGTGGGTCTTCACCGTGTTGACCGACACGTACAGGTCCGCGGCGATCTCCTCCGTGGACATCATCTGCGCCAGCCGTTCCAGGACGTCGCGCTCCCGTTCGCTGAGCCGCTCGACGACGAGCGCCGGACGCCGGGGCTCCGTCCGCTGCCCCGGGGCCGGACGGCCGGACGGCCGGACGGACAGCAGGTCCCAGTCCGGGTACGGGTGCGGGCCGGTGCCCAGGACGCGCCGGAGCCACGGTCCGGCCTCCAGGAACGGCCGCCGCAGGCGTTCGCGCCGGGCGTCCAGCAGCGCCTGGGTGACCAGTCGCCGCGCGGTGCGGTGGTCGCCCGTCCGGTCGGCGGCCTGCGCGCGGACCAGGGTGGCGCGTACGGTCAGCGCGGGTCCGCCCCGCTCCCCGGCGGGCAGCCCGTCGAGGAGGTCGAGCGCCGCACCGGTGGCCCCCGCGGCGAGCAGGGCGTGCGC
>NZ_JAVRHI010000353.1:0-49717 GCF_034105845.1 Streptomyces sp. CRN 30
GCTGCGGTCCTGGCCGCACGGTCCGGGCCACGGCGCCGGCCTCCCCGCGCAGCAGACGGGCGGCGCCCGTCCCGCGGCGGCCGGCGCGGGAACAGCAACCGGAACGGAGACCCACCGCCCCTGGTCGCCGATCCTCGTCGAGATGGCGCCCAGCGGCTGCGGCACCGACGAGTCGGGCCGGCAGATCGTCGTGGTCGAGGTGTCCGCGTACAGCGGCCGGCACCGCCGCGTGGTGGGCTCGCGCCGGCTGCCCGCCGAGCGGGTCCGCCCGTACGTGCTGGAGCGCATCGACGAGGCGTACCACGAACTGGAGCCGCGGGCGCGGGAGCTGATCGCCTTCGTGCTGCCGCGCCGCTGGCTCAACCTGGACGTGGCGCACTGGCAGCGCAGCGCCGACGACGACAGTCCGCTCGGCGCCTTCGCCCCGCTCGTCGTCATGGACCTGGAGCGGCGCCGCAGCGGCGGGCTCCAGCACAAGCTGCAGCAGAAGTGGCAGCTCCTCGACGGTCAGGCGGCCCCGCCCCGGCTGCACCGCATCGGCTGCGCCGGCACCGGCCAGGACCCGGTGAAGCTGACCGTCGGCCTGCGCCGCGCCGCCGACGTGGTGGGCTTCGGCTTCCCGCCGCGCGCGGACGGCACCCGGCGGCTGTTCGGCGCCGGCCTGAACGCGCCCGTGCCGGTGATGCTGTGGCCGCGCTCCGGCTGCCGGGGCCCGTCGCACGAGGACTGCCGGGGCACCGCCTTCCTGGACCGCCTCGCCGAGCACCTGGCGGGCCTCCCGCCCTCCGAACTCCCCGCCCACGTGCACGAGCTGCGGGAGGCGGCCTACGCCTCGGAGTCCGCCGAGCCGCACTGGGCGGACGACCTGGCGCTGCTCTGGGAGGACCCCAGATGCCTGCCCGATCCCGTCGGCTACCAGCACTCGCCGGTCGGCTGACCCGAGTTCCCCCGAGGAGCACCTCCCCATGTCCCTGTGGCCCGTCTACACGGGTACGAGCGCCCCCCACGACGGCATCGACGAGCTGCCCGGACCGCCCCCGTGGCGGTCCTTCGACGGCGGCCCCGCACTGCCCACCCCCGCCGACCACCAGGACGCCTCGGCCACCTCCCCGGACCGGCTGCACCGCGCCCGCACCTACCGCGCCACGGACCGGGCGGTGCAGCTCGTCAACGCCGCCCTGTACCTGCGCCGGCCGCTGCTGGTGACGGGACCGCCCGGCAGCGGCAAGTCGAGCCTGCCCTACGCGGTGGCGCGCGAGCTGCGGCTCGGCCCGGTGCTGCGCTGGAACATCGCCAGCCGCACCACCCTCCACGACGGCCTCTACAGCTACGACCCGCTGTCCCGGCTGTACGCGGCGGGGCGCGCCGCCGCGGCCGAGGTGCCCCCGGACGGCGAGCTGGAGGACCACCTCCGGCTCGGCCCGCTGGGCACCGCCCTGCTGCCCTACGGCCGGCCGCGCGCCCTGCTCATCGACGAGATCGACAAGGGCGACCTCGACCTGCCGAACGACCTGCTGAACGTCCTGGAGGAGGGCCAGTACGAGATCCCGGAACTGGTGCGGGCCGCCCGCCACACGCCCTCGGCGGAGGTGATGGTCGACGGCACGGACGACCGGGTGACGGTGGAGCGGGGCCGGGTGCGCTGCCGGGCGTTCCCGTTCGTGGTGCTGACGAGCAACGGCGAGCGCGAGTTCCCGCCCGCGTTCCTGCGGCGGTGCGTCCGGCTGGAGCTGCACCAGCCCCGTGCCACGCACCTGGAGCAGATCGTGCGGGCCCACCTCGGGGAGCCGGACGCCTACGCCCGCGAGCTGATCGCCCGCTTCCTGTCCCGGGGCACGGACGGGGAACTGGCGACGGACCAGCTGTTGAACGCCCTCTACGTGACCGGCACCGCCGGCTTCGACGCGGCCTCCCGGGACGAGCTGGCCGAGCGGCTCATGCCGTACCTGAGCCGCACGGGCGACGAGGCGGACACCTTCTGATGGACGGTCACGGGGCGGACGGAGCGGATCCCGCTCACGCGGCGGACGGGGCGGCGGGCGCCGGCCGGCTGGCCGAGCTGCTCGCACAGGTGCGCGGTGAGCACCCGACCTCCGTGGAGCTCGCCGAACTGCTGTGGCTGGCGCGGCACATGGCACCCGTCGAGCCCCGGTCACCGGAGCACCCGCGATCCCCCTCCCCCGGCGACGCGGACGCACCGGCGGCGACCGCTCCCCCGTCCGGTCACCGGCCCCCCGCGGCGCAGGAGCCGGAGGCCGGGGCGGCGTCCGATCCGGAGTCCGCGCCGGAACCCGAGCCCGACCTTCCGCCGGGGCACGAGCCGGGACACGAGCCGGAGCGTGCCGACGGACGTGTCCCGCTGCGTCTGGCCGGCGACGGCCCGCCGGACGCCGGGAGCGCCCCGTACACCTCCCTGCTGGCGCCCGCGCCCCCGATGCTCGCCCGTCCCCTCCCCCTCCAGCGGGCCCTGCGCCCCCTCAAGCGCCGGGTCCCCGCCCCGTCCGGCCACGAACTGGACGAGGAGGCGACCGCCCACCGCATCGCCCGCCTCGGCGCGGCGCCCCGCTGGTGGCTGCCCGTGCTGCGGCCCGCCGGCGAACGCTGGCTGACCCTGCGCCTCGTCCACGACAGCGGCCCGACCATGCCGGTGTGGCGCCCCCTCGTCCGCGAGCTGCACACCGCCCTCGTCCAGTCCGGTGTGTTCCGCACGGTGGTCGCGCACCGGCTGGCGTCCGACGGCACCGTACGGGGGTGGGGCGCTCGCGAGCCCTACGCCGACGGGCGCACCGTCACCCTGCTCGTCAGCGACTGCAGCGGGCCGCAGTGGCGGGACGGCGAGGCGGGACGGCGCTGGTACCGGGCGCTGCGGAGCTGGGCGGCCCGCATGCCGGTGGCCGTGGTCCAGCCGCTGCCCGAGCGCCTGTGGCGCACCACCGCGCTGCCCGCCGCGCCCGCGCGCCTCTCCTCGCCGTGGCCGGTGGCCCCCTGCGGGGCGTACGAGGTGGACCCGTACGCGACGGGGACGGCCGCGCCCGGCTCGCTCCCCCTCCCGGTCCTGGAGCCCGCCGCGCCCTGGCTGGCGAACTGGTCCAGGCTGCTGACCGGGGCGGGCCCGGTCCCCGGCGCCGTCGCCCCGCTCCTCCCCGGGCCGCCCCCGGACCCGGTGGACGAGCGGGGGCGGGCGGACGTGGACCGGCTGTCCGCCGAGGAGCTCGTGCTGCGCTTCCGCTCCCTCGCCTCGCCCGAGGCGTTCCGGCTCGCGGGCCACCTCGCCGTCGGCCGCCCGGAGCTGCCGGTGATGCGCCTGGTGCAGGCCGCGGTCGACCCCTGTCCCCGCCCGCAGCACCTGGCGGAGGTGATCCTCAGCGGCATGCTGACGGCGGAGCCCGGCCCGCCGGGGACGTACGCCTTCCGCCAGGGCGTACGGGAGCTGCTGCTGCGCACGCTGCCCCGCACCGCCCACAGCCGCACCGCCGGGCTGCTCGCCCGCGTGGGCGCGCCGATCGACGCGCGGGCCGGGCTGGCGGCCGGCGAGATCCCGGTCGCGGCCCCGGGGCGCGGGGGCGCCGCGGTGCGGGGCGAGCCGTTCGCGACGGTGCGCGAGGAGAGCGTGCTGCGACTGGGGGGCGTCCCCGTGGACCGGGCCCCGGCGCACGACCCGGACGGGACTGCCGGGGGCGGCCGGACGCTCCTCACGGCCGGCACCGGCGACCCCCACGCACACCCGCGGACCCACCAGGCCCTCGGCCGCCTCCTGCCCTGGCTGCTGGCGCTCGGCGGCCTGGGCCCCGACGCGTACGACACGGTCGGCGCCGACTCGGGGCACGCGTTCCTGCTCGCGCCCGGCGCGTCCGTCGCGCCCGTCCTGCAGGCGGTGGTGCGCGAACTGCCGGGCGCCCTGCGGGAGCTGGACGCCCGGCCGGGGGTCCGGGTCACGTTCCGGCACCCCGGCCCCCCGGCCGCGGCCGAGGAGCCGCCCGCCCGGGACGGCACGCCCGCGGACCTCACGGTCGTCCTCTCCCCGGCCCTCCACGGGGAGCTGGAGCCCGCGGACGCCGCCCGCTTCCGCCCCCTCGCCGGTCCGTCCCCGGACGCGCCGCCCCGCGCCTGGTTCCTCCCCCTCGACCTCCCCGGGCACGCCCCGCAGCCCGGCTTCCGCGACCTGGTGCGCGGCCCCCTCACCGCGCCCTCCGCCGAGCTGATCCGCCCGCCCGAACCGGGCCGCACCGCCGTCGTGACCGCCTCGCCCGCCTCCCGCTCCCCCGTGACGTACTACGAGGTGGACCTCACCACGCACCGGGACACCCACCAGCTGCTGCTGCCCAGCGCCGACCGCAGCACGTTCGTGGCGGCGGCCGAGCTGTCCTGGCACGTGTCCGACCCCGAGGCGTTCGTGCGCGGCCGGAGCGCCTCGGTGGCCGCCCGGCTGCACGAACACCTCGCGCGGGAGGCGGCCCGCCTCACCCGGCGCCACCCGCTGCGCTGGGCGGGGGTCGCGCAGCGCGCGGTCCACCAGCAGCTGGGCGGCTGGCCGGTGCCGGGGCTCGCGGTGACGTGCGCGGTCCGGCTCTCGCCCGGCCCGGCGCCGCGGCTGGACCGGTGGGACACCTCCACGCGCACGTCGGCGGCCTCCGACAGCCTGGCGCTGGTCCTCGCCGACACCGAGTCCGTGCTGCTGGGCTTTCCCGGCACCCTGGCCCGGATCCCGCCGGGCCGCCGCTCCCGGGCGGCCAGGGCCCTCGCCACCCGCCTGGTGGAACTCCGCCGTCCCGAGGACGCGCTGAAGGGCGAGCATCCGCTCCGGCGGGGCGCGCCCGCGCCGCTCAAGGACGGGCACACGGACCCGCTGGAGCTGCTCCGCGCGCTGTCGCACCACCCGCTGGCGTCCGAACTGAGCGGCGCGCTGGACGAGATCGAGCAGCGCGACCTCGGCGCGGCGCCCCTCACCTTCGCCGGTCCCCTGGTGTACGCGCTGGCCGACCGGGGCCTCGGGGTGGCCGTCGTCACGGACCACTCGGCGCGCGCGGTCACCACGTACCTGTCACGGCGGGGGCTGACCGGACCGGTCTCCGGCGGGGTGCACGGCCGCTCGCACACCCCCGTCCGCCTGATGCCGGACCCCGACGTCCTGCTGCGGGCGCTCGAGCGCCTGGGCACCGCACCGGACGACGCGGTGCTGATCGGTTCCTCCGTCGCCGAGTGCACCGCCGCGTCCGCCATCGGGCTGCCCTTCATCGGTCACGCACCCGACGACACGGCCGTACGACGACTGCGCGAGGCGGGCTGCCGCTGCGTGGTCACCTCCCTGGAACCAGTGCTGCGCGCCGTCCGCCCGACCTGACTCCCGACCCCGCGTCAGCGGAATCACCCGTCCGGCGGCACCCCATCCGGCCCCTCCCGGAAGGCGTCCCGCGCGCGTGCCCCGCACGATGCTGGGAGATACGCAACTCACGGCCCGTCACGGTCTGTGCACTCGGGAGGAACCGCCATGACCGCCAGTCTGGACCAGCTGCGCCGCTGCCATTTCGCCGTCGACCTGGGAGCCGCCCGGAGCCGGGTCTACATCAAGGGCGCCGGCCTCGTCGTCGACCAGCCGAGCGTGGCCGCCGTGAACACGAGGACCGGTGCGCTGATCGCGGTGGGGGAGCTGGCCGAGCGGATGAACGGCCGTACGCCCGACTACATCCGCGTCGTCCGGCCGGTGTCGGGCGGCACCGTCGTCGACATCGAGATGGCCCAGCGCATGCTGCGCCAGCTGATCGGCGACAAGATGCGCCGCGCGCTGCGCCGCAAGCCCTTCCTGCGCGGGGCGGCCTGCACCCCGCACGACGCGGACCCGCTCGCCCGGCGGGCGACGATCGAGACGCTGGTCGGTCTCGGCGCCCGGCGCGTCGAGCTCGTCGACACGCTCATCGCGGCCGCGGTCGGCTGTGAACTGCCGGTCGAGCGCCCGGAGGCCACCATGGTGATGGTGTGCGGGGCGGCCGCCACCCAGCTCGCGGTCCTCTCCCTCGGCTCGATCGTGACGGCCCAGCGCATCCCGGTGGGCGGTGAGGCCGTCGACCACGCGATCGTGCAGCACCTGCGCCACCACCACGAGCTGATGCTGCCGAGCCAGTCGGTCCGTCCGCTGCAGGTCGCCCTCTCCGGGAACGGGCTGTCCCCGCAGGGGCCCGCCTTCACCGACATCCACGGCCGGGACGTGGCGACCGGACTCGCCCGTTCGGTACGGGTGGACACCGCCTCCGTGCGCGACGCCATCCAGGGCCCGCTGACCTCGGTGCTCGACGGCGTCGGCAAGGTGCTCCGGGAGTGCCCGCCCGACCTGGTCGCCGACCTCGCCGACCGGGGCATCGTGATGGTCGGCGGAAGCGCGCTGCTGCCGGGCCTCGACCAGATGCTGCGGCACGCGACGGGCATGCCGGTGCATATCGCGGAGCGCCCCGACGTGTGCGCGATCGAGGGCCTCGGCGCGATGCTGGAGGGCCGCGTCCAGCCGCTGGAGCTGCATACGCCGGCCCGCTGAGCCGCGTCTACGCCCCCCGGGCACGTCTCGACCACCTCGGCGCCCAGTTCCCGGGCCCGCCGCAGCGCCCGCGCGTACAGCAGCTCGCCGATGCCCTGCGGCCGGTGCCCGGGCAGGACGCGCGCGATGACCGTGACCGTGGCCGAGCCGTCCACGGGAGGCCGGACCGTGGAGTTGCCCACACGGGGACGCCGTCCTGCCGGGCGAGCTCCAGGTGGTTGTGGACGTGCCGCCGGTCCGCCAGGACCCGCGGGTCCCCGGCGCCGCACACGCGTGCGATGTGAAGATCCGTCACGGGGGCAGCCAACCGGCGGGCACCGCACGGAGTCGACCGCTCGGGGCCGACCGTTCGGGGCCGGTGGGGCAGGTCAGTAGGGCAGCACCCGTCCGGAGGGCGTGCGCCGGTCGACGGTGGTGTCACGCGGGGCGGAGGGCCGACGGCTGGTCTGGATGCGGATCCGGCGGTTCATGACGGCCTCCCGATGATGTGCCCGGTATGTCCCTGCGGCTGGCGGACCCTTGTCCGTGTCTGTCCGTGCCCTGCCCTATGCGACCAGCCCCTCCTCGCTGCCGCGACCTGGTACATCCGTGCCCACGCAGGCACGCGCCATGCCTCCGCGGGCGGGAGTCCTCGCCTCCGGCCCGCCGGTGCTACGCGCGCCGGGCGCCCACGGCTCCCCGCACGGCGCCCCGGACCACCGTCCGCGCAGCACGCGCGAGGGGCCCGGATACACGTGCGCCCCGACTGGCGGGAACCAGCCGGAGCGCACGATGAGACAGTTGCCGTCGTTTCTGCGGAGGAAGTGCGAGGCGGGGCGGGTGGGACTCGAACCCGTTGAGGCCCGCAGCCTGCGGGACAGGGAGATCACCGAGGGGATACGCCGGATGCACAAGGCCGACCACGGCGTCCACGGAGCCCGCGGGATCCACGTCACCCTGATGCGCGAGAAATGCACGGTGGCCCGTCGCACGGTCCAGCGCAGGAGTACCGAGGCCCGTGAGGAACGTCAACGGTGCAGGGCGAAACGGGGGTGCGGTGTGCCGCGGCCCAGGACGAGGTCGGCGGCCATCTCACCGATCAGCGGGGCGAATTTGGCGCCGTGTCCCGAGCAGGGCGAGACCACCACCACCGGGCCGTGCCGGTCCAGGACGAAATCCCCGTCCGGAGTGGAGGTGTAGAGGCAGGTGCTTCCCGCCACCGGTTCGGCCCGCAGCCCCGGCAGCCAGGCGTCCACGAACCCGGTGACGGCGGCCCGCGAGACCGGATCCGGCACCCCGGAGCGGGTGTCGGCGGTGGTCGGGGCCCCGTTGCCGAGTTCGGCCACCTTCACCGCGGGCGCGGGACCGGCGTCGGAGCCGGAGGGGAGGCCGAACATCTCGACCTCGCCCCGGTGCAGGAAGACCGGCCAGTCGACGTCCGGATCCCGCTGACGGAAGTGGAAGACCTGCTGCTGGGTCACTGCCAGCGGTGGCGTCGGTATGCCGAAGACACCGGCCAGCTCCGGCAGCCATGCTCCCGCGGCGATCACCACCCGCTCGGCGAACAGCTCCTCGCCCGAGGCCGCGAGGAGCCGGACACCACCCGACTCCGGGTACGCGGCGTGCGTCACCCGTGTGCCGGTGAGCACCCGCGCTCCCTGCTCCTCGGCACGGCGGAGGCAGGCCGCCACGGTGGCGTCCGGGTCGACCACCCCGGCCTCCGGATGGTGGAGGACCGGACCCTCGAAACGCATGCCGGGCAAGCGCCTGCCGGCCTCCGCCGCCGACAGCAGCTCGTGCGGCACCCCGGCGTCCGCCAGCACTCCGGCCAGCTCCTCCACCCTGGCCCCGGAGCCCGAGTCCAGGCCTCCGGTACGGCGTCGCAGGACGGTGCCGGAGTCGGTTTCCAGCTCCCGCCAGCTCTCCTCGGCCCGCCCCGTCAGCGCGACGTAGAACGGGTCCGCGTAGGTCCGGCGGAAGATGCGCGAACTGCCGTACGAGCTGCCGTGCCGGTGCCCCGCCGCGTACGCCTCCGCTACTGCGACCCCCAGCCCCCGCCCGGCGAGCCGCCAGGCGGTGGCCGCTCCGGCCAGCCCCGCGCCGACCACCACGACGTCGATGGAGAGGGGGCTCATGACCGGGTCGGGGCGGCGGGCACCGGTACCGGCGCGGGTGGTGCGAAGAACACCGTGCCGGCGAGGTCGACCTGGGTGCCGGGCGGCAGCAGTTCGACCGTCCTGGGCCAGTGTGCGGGCACGCCCAGGCCGAGCGCCTTGCCGAGCCGCGCCGCGAAGCGTGGCATGAGCGGTGCCGCGCCGTGAGCCAGCAGGCGGGCCGCGGCGAGTTCCAGTGCGATGACGGTGCGGTTGTCGTCGGACCACCGGGTGGCGGCCAGCGGGCTCTCCTGACGGGAGAACCTGACGGTGTCCTCCACCAGGCCGTGCAGTTCGGCGGCAGCCCGCCGCAGGGAGAAGCCGTCCGGGCTCAACGCGGAGGTCAGCGCGGAAAGCCGCACTCCCAGCGTCCCCAGGAAGGCCGAGTGCTCCGGCGTCCAGTTCCCGGCGTCCGGTGCCACACCGTCGTACCGCTCGACCATCCGCTCACCGAGGTCGTTGAGCCACTCCTGCCAAGTCCCGATGAGGGTGCCTCGCACCAGCGCGTCGTACTCCGCGCTCGCGAAGTTGGTCCGGTCCCCTTCCGGCCGGGTGCTCGACAGGAAGTAGCGGACCGCGTCGACGCTGTCCGGACCGAGGATCTCCTTGCCCCAGATGGCGTGTCGGCGGCTGGTGGAGAACTTGCTGCCCTCCAGCAGATAGAACTCGTTGACGTGGTAGTCGATGTCGGGAGCCCACTCGGGGAAGGCCGCCTTGTAGAGCACCGGGGCGAGCACCGAGTGGTAGAAGGCGTTGTCGTAACCGAGGAAGTGGACGATCTTCCAGTCCTGACCGGGCTCGGCCACCCGCCAGTTCCTGCTCAGGCGGCCGCCCAGCGCCTGGATGCCCTGCAGGAACCCGTAGGAGAGTTCCACCCAGGCCCAGATGACCTGGCCCTCGGTCCCCTCGTGTTCCTCGGCCGGCGGCGTGCCCCAGGAGGCGGGATGGCTGACGGGCAGGTTCAGGGACGGACGGTCGAAGACCCGGGCGGTGAGTTCCCGTAGCCGGGCCGGCACCCGACCGTGGCGGTGGTGGTCGATGACGACCTCGTGGAAGTCGTGCAGCGGCAGTGTGTACCGGGTGATCGGCCCGCGCCGGGGTCCGGCCGCCGACAGCGCCGAAGCAGCATCGGCCAGATCGATGACGGTGTTCGGCTCACCGCACCCCTCGCACATGTTTCCGCCGGTCGTGGAAGCGCACGTCGGGCACGTCCCGCTGACGTCGACCTCGTAGAGGTACTCACCGGTCTCCGCGTCGAAGAGCGCTTCGTCCGCGCGCGGTGCGACCACCCCGCTGTCGATCAGGCGGGAGAAGTACGCACGCAGCCCGGCGCGGTACGCCTCGTCCCGGTGGGGCACCGTGTACTGGTCCACCCGGATGTCCATGAGGGCGAGCGTGTCCGCGATCTCCGCACTGTAGTGGGCGGCCGTCACCGCCGTCGCGCGGTCCTCGGCCCGGGCGGCGGCCTGGACGTAGCTCTGGTGGTCGTCGCTGCCGGTGACGTGCCAGGCCTCGACGCCGTTCATGCGCTGGAAACGCACATAGGCGTCGGCCCCGAGATACGGGCCCGAGAGATGTCCGAGGTGCAGATCGCCGTTGGGCGTCGGTGGGGGCGAACAGACGAAGACCGGACGTTCACCGAAGCCGAGCCGGTCGGCCGACCGGGCCGAGACCAGCGCCCGGTCGGCGTCCCTCCAGTACTGGGTCAGGAACACCAGGTCGGTGTCGCCGGTGTTCTCCAGTACATGGCTCTCGAAGGGCTCGAACAGAGCGAGCGAGCCGGGCGCGACCGGGTGCCGCGCTCCGTCGACGACCAGCTCGCCACGGCCCTGGACGATCACGAACATCTCGGTCTCGTCGTGCCGGTGCGAGAGGGATCTGCCACCCGGTGGGACCCGGCCCCAGTCGGCGCCCACGCCCAGCCCCTCGATGCCCGCGAGACCGATGCCGAAACCCTCGTACTCGATGTTCCCGTCGTAGACACTGATGATCACGTCCGGTACCTCTTTCCCATGGTCGTGCCCGTCCTCGTCACACGGTCCGGAGCTGCTCGGCGGACTCCTTCGACGACCACGCGACGAAGGAGGGAAGCTGTTCTTCCGTCCGGACACCGAGCAGCCGGTCCACGATGCGCCGGCTCCGCCAGGCGTTGAGGCTGAGGTTGGGGTCGGCCAGACCGCGTTGTTCGCGGACGGCGTTCTGCACGAAGACCCTGCGGTCGAGCGGGCCGTCCCAGTACACCGCGTAGTCCTGGTCGACGCGCAGTTCGTCGCCCTCGCGCTCCAGCCGGTGGGCGATGGGGGCGAGGAAGTCCATCGGTGCGGGACGGAAACCCGTCGCCCAGATGACGACGTCCGCCCGCTCGTGCTCCACCGCGCCCCGTTCCTCCTTGTGCCGGACCGTGAGGTCCCACGGACCGGCGGCGTCGCCGGTCACGTCGGTCACCTCGCGATGCGGGTAGAGCCTGGCCAGGTCCGCCGGGCCGGCTACGAAGGAAAGGACGTAGAGCTGCTGGTAGATCTGGCGCAGTGTCGCCTCGGACACCCCGTCACTGCTGAGCAACTGCTCGGTGTTGAAGGCGGACCGGGCTTCGGACGGCAGGTTGTAGTGGTGGTCCGCGTGGCAGGGCATGTAGAAGTCGTTGGTGAACGGCGAGTCGTCCAGCGGCAGGAAGTTGCGCCGCCGGGAGAACCAGGAGACCTGTCCCGGTTGCTCGCCTCCCGGGCGGGAGATCAGCTCCAGGAAGGCCTCCGCGCCCGACTGGCCGCCGCCGATCACGGCGACCCGCTTACCGCCCAGATCACCGGCCTTCTCCATGAACTCGCTGACGTGGAAGTGGGTCTGGCCCAATCTCGGCCGGGCGTGCTGCGGGACCCACGGCTGGGTGCCGACCCCGACCACCACGTTGTCGGCGGTGACCAGGCGCCGGTCGGTGCGCACGACGTAACGACCGTCCCCGCTGTCGTCGAAGTCCACCTCCCGCACCTGTTCACCGAAGACCACGTTGTCGTTGCGTCTGCTGGCCCAGTCCAGGTAGTTGCGGAACTCCTGGCGGGGCACCTCGGAGAACTGTGCGTTGAGGAAGTGGTACACCCGTCTCTTCTGGTGGAGGTACGCCAGGAAAGAGAAGGGGTTCGTCGGGTCGGCGAGACTCACCAGGTCCTTGAACATGGACACCTGGAGGGTCGTACCGGGTATCTGCTGGCTGTCGTGCCAGCTGAAGGCGGGCTTCCGGTCGAGGAAGAGGTTGGTCGTCTCGGGATGGCTGTGCAGGAGCGATGCCAGGCTCAGGTTGGCCGGCCCTGCACCGATCCCGACGCACCGATAGTGCGCCTGGCCGGAGCGGGCGATGTCGGACCCCATGGTGCGGACCTCTCTGTCGGTCGTCGGTCGGGGACGAGGAGCCTCGTGCCCTCAGGCGTCACCGGCCAGCACGATGAACTCCACGGCGTCGCCTATCGTCTTGAGGTTCCTGGCCTCCTCGTCCGGAATGGTGACGCCGAAGCGCTCCTCCGCGGCGACGATCACCTCGACCATGGACAGGGAGTCCACGTCCAGCTCGTCGGTGAAGGACTTCGATGGGGTGATGTCGTCGGTCGGGATACCGGCGACCTCGTTCACGATCTCCGCGAGACCGGCGAGAACCTCGTCGTGCTGAAGAGCCATGTCACATGCCTTTCGACTTCGTCGGGTCGGGTACGCACCCGGTGGGCGCGCTCATCCGGCGGCACCTCGGCCGGTGTGTTCGACGGAGGGCCGCGGTGCGTCGGACAGGTTGTCGAACTCGCGGAGGCCGGGGAGCAGAGACGCACCCGTGACCAGCACGCAGAGCACCGAGGCGAGCAGGAAAAAGGAGGGGCCGGCGCCGAACCGTTCGACCAGCGGACCGCCGGCCAGGAAACCGATGGGGCCCGCCACGTATCCGCAGGAGGTCATGAGTCCCATGACCCGGCCCCTGGTCCGTTCGGTGGAACGCAGCTGTGTCGCGAGGTTCATCAGCGGGCTGATGGGCCCGTACGCGAGGCCGACCACCACGGCACCGGCCAGCAGCAGCGGGTAGGGCGGCAGCCAGGACATCGCGAAGAGACCCGCCGACGCGGTGAACATCGTCGCCGTGAACAGCGCGCGCTTCGGCAGGCGGTACCCCACGAATCCGTAGGCCAGCGCGCCCGCGATACCGCCGACCGTCATGGTGACGGTGAGCAGACCGAGCCGCTGGGGGGTGCCCTGTTCGTGGAAGTGGGCGGGCAGGACGATTCCGGAGATCGGCAGATAGATCATGAAGAGGAAGCTGCCCAGGAGACCCACCACGCGCAGGAGCCGGTCGTTCCAGACCGTTCTCAGCCCCTCCACCGCACCGCTGCCGACGGCGCGCCAGGAGGAGCCATCGGACAGATCCGCTCCGGGCGCGGAGGACGGAAGGCGCAGCCCGGCCTGGATGAGGGTGGCCAGCAGGGAGAGGCCCGCGGCGGCCCACAGCGGGGCCACCGCTCCGCCGAAGCCGATCAGCAGGCCGCCGAGGCCGGGTCCGGCTATCAGGGCGAAGCCCTTGGCCGACTCATGGACGCCGTTCGCCTTCTCCAGTGGCCATCCGGCCCGGGCGGCGGCAGTCGGCAGCATCGCCTTACGGGCGGTGACGCCCGACAGGTCGAAGACCGATCCCAGGACCGCCAGGGCCGCGAGCCACCACAGCGAGAACCCGAAGGCCGCGTCGGCCAGCGGCACGGCCGCGACGGACACCGCGGACAGCAGGTCGGAGCTGACTGCCGTACGCCGGCGGCCGAACAGGTCGACGATGGTTCCCGCGAAGAGGGCGCTCGCCAGCAGCGGCAGGGTGGACGTCGCGGAGACCACCCCGGCGTCGGCCGGGCTGCCGGTCCGCTCCAGTACCAGCCAGGGCAGGGCCAGAGTCACCATCCCGTTGGCCGCGGTGGAAGCCGTGGCCGCCAGTTCCAGAAGGACCAGTGGGGATGCCTTGGCCCTGGCCGGTCCCTCCGGCCCGGCCACCGTGTCACTCCCCACCGTCGGCCGGCCCCCCGTCCAGGTAGAGGGTGCTCTGCTCAGCGGTGCACGCGATGCGTCCGTCCTCCAACTCGATGGCGACCGAGATGACGACCTCCGTGAAACCCCGGGGGCGTGGCCGCACCGAGAGCAGGCGGACCGATGCCCGGAGCTTGGCGCCCACCGGCACGGGGGCGCGGAAGCGAACCCGGTCGACCCGGTGGTTGACGGCCTGGGCGACACCGCTGACCTCGAGCACCTCCGCGCTGAGCGCGGAGAGGAGCGACAGGGTCAGGAACCCGTGCGCGATGGTGGTGCCGTACGGGCCTTCGGCCGCTCGAGTACGGTCGACGTGGATCCACTGGTGGTCGTCGGTGGCCTCGGCGAAGAGGTTCACCTGGCGCTGGCTGATCCGACGCCAGTCACTCGTCCCCAACGGGCCGATGTGCGCGCCGAGTCGACTCAGCGTGGGGCGTAACGGGGTCACCGGACGGCCGTGACGTGCGCGGGACGGTCGCCGACTGCGTGGGCTCCGCCGTCGACGTGGATGATCTCCCCGGTGGTAGCCGGGAGCAGATCGGACAGCAGCACCACACAGGCGTTGGCCACCGGCTGGAGGTCTCGGGAGTCCCACCCCAGCGGCGCCCGTTCGGCCCAGCCGCCGTCGAAGGTGCCGGAGCCGTCCCCCGACGGGGAGATGCTGCGCGCCGCCAGGGTGTACAGCGGTCCGGCCGCGACGAGGTTGACTCTGATGCCCCGCTGACCGAGGTGCGAGGCGAGGTAACGGGAGCACGACTCCAGTCCTGCCTTGGCCACCCCCATCCAGTCGTAGCCCGACCAGGTCCGGCTGGCGTCGAAGTCGAGGCCCACCACCGAGCCGCCGCGGTCCATCAGCGGCAGCAGCGAGGTGGTGAGGGCCTGGAGGGAGTAGGCGGATACGTGGAAGGCGGTGGCCGCCTCCTCCCAGGTGGTGTCGAGGAACTTGCCGTCCAGCGCTCCGGGCGGAGCGTACGCGACCGAGTGCAGCACCCCGTCGATCCGACTGGCGTGCTCGCGTACCCGGTCGGCCAGCGTGTGCAGCTGCTCCCGGTCGGTGACATCGAGCTCCACCACCGGGGCGGGCTCCGGGAGCCGTTTGGCGATGCGCTGGACCAGGGACAGCCGGCCGAATCCCGTGAGGATCACCTCGGCTCCCTGCTCCTGGGCCTCGCGGGCGACCCGGAAGGCGATCGAGGACTCGGTGATCACACCGGTGATCAGCAGCGTCTTGCCCGTCAGCAGTCCCATCAGTGCCCCATTCCGATTCCGCCGTCCACCGGGACGACCGCCCCGGTGACGTAACCCGCCTCGCGGCTCGTCAGGAACCGGACGGCGGCGGCCACCTCGTCCGGCCGGCCGAAGCGGCGCAAGGGGGTCTGGCCGGCGGCTTCCTTCCGTGACCCCTCAGGGAGGGCAGCGGTCATGTCCGTCTCGATCCACCCCGGGGCCACGACGTTCACGGTGATGTCCCGGCCGCCCACCTCACGGGCCAGCGAGCGTCCCAGTCCGATCAGGCCGGCCTTGGCCGCGGCGTAGTTGGCCTGTCCGGCCGAGCCGGACAGGCCCGAGACGGACGAGATCAGCACGACTCGTCCGTGGCGTCGCCGGATCATGCCGCGCAGGGCCCGGCGGACGACGCGCGCCGTTCCCAGCAGATTGGTCTCCACCACGGCGCCGAGGTCGTCGTCCGACATCGTGACCAGCAGGCCGTCCCGGGTGATGCCCGCGTTGGCGACCAGTATCTCGACCGGACCGAACTCCGCCTCGACCTGCTTGAAGGTCTGCTCGACCTGCTCGGGGTCGGTGATGTCGCAACGCGCCGCGTTGATCCCGTCGGGCGGAGGATCGTTCCGGTACGTGGCCACCACCGTCTCACCCGCCTCGGACAGGGCCCGGACGGTAGCGAGTCCGATTCCTCGGTTTCCTCCGCTGACCAGGGTTGTGCGTCCCGGCATGAGAATTACTCCCCCGTAAAACAGACTCGCCTCGAATGCGCGTGTTCCGCATGGCGCCCAAATGAACAGCTCTCCAGCAGAAGGCGGCGGACGTGTCGCGAGTGCTATCGAAAATCACGATATCGAAGATCAACGACCGCGCAGATCAACGACCGCGAGACCGGATTGACATGGAAATCCCACCGCACTCGGCCCCCGTTGTGCGGCTCCGGGGAAATCGATTCGGTCGACTCAGCGACAGAATTCACCCCGGCGGCGGTGTAGTTCGTGGATCTAAGCAGAGGAGCAGGAGGGTGTCAAGCAGCTCCCAGCCCCTCGGATCGCAACCTCACACGGAAATGAATTGATCAAGAAACTGACCGCCGTACCGGCCGGCAGTGCGGATCAAAGCGTTCCGGATGATCGGGGGCGAGATGTTGTTGACGTGGCCGGATTGGTGAACCTAGGGTTACGCTCAAGCGGCTAATCGCGGCTCCCCCTGGGGCGCCCGGGCCGCAAACGGGGATTCACAGGAAGGCAAGGGGCGTTGCCCTGCAACCGCACGTGGGCACGTGTTTCATCGCGCATGTCCACGCGTTGCGTGTCCGACTTGCTTCCATTTTTCGGGGGACCGGCGAGGCCTTCCCCCTGAGCTCATCCTTCCGCTCCCTGTCGTGCCTGATCCTGCTCACCAAGCACACGCACTAGGGAAGGAAAAGTAGTCAGCACATGCCAGCGAAACTTCTGTCCATGGATTCCGTGCAGACATGGCCCCAGTTACAGGGCACGGCCTTAGGTGTGGTGGATGTGCTGCGGGAGGCGGGGGTGCGCCCCGGCGACAGGGTCGTTCTCAAGGCGGGCAACTCCGCCGGATCCGTCACCGTCCTCCTGGGACTCATACACATGGGAGCCTCCGTCGTCCTGCTCGACCAGCGGCAGCGGTCGGAGGACAGCGGCCGGGCCGCCGAGCAGGCCAGGGCCCGGCTCGCGGTCGTCGACGACGACGCGTCCCCCGTTCCCGGGCTACGCCGGCTCTACGTCTACGAGCTGCTGACCGCCGCCGCGGAACACCGGCCCGCGGACGAACGGATCCGCTTCGACCACTGGGAACGGCTGCCGGACGCCCTGATCGCCTGGTCCTCGGGCTCGACCGGCGAGCCGAAGGGCATCGTGAAGTCCGGACTGTCCGTGCTGCAGAACGTGCGCCGCACCATCGAGTTCATGGGCTACCGGGCCGGTGACGTGTTCCTTCCTCTTCTTCCCTTCTCCCACCAGTACGGGCTGTCCATCCTGCTGGCCGCATGGCTGGCCGACGCCTCGCTGGTGGTCGCTCCCTACCGGCGGCTCGACCGCGCGATACGCATGGCCGGGCAGGCCGGCGCCACCGTCGTCGACGCCACACCGGCCACCCACAGGAGCCTGCTCAACCTGGTCGAACGCCGCCCGGAGCTGGCCGCGGACCTCGGCAGCGTGCGGATGTACTGCACCGGCGGCGCCCCGCTCGACCGCGCGGCCGCCGACCGGTTCACCAAGACGTTCCGGCTGCCCCTGCTCGACGGTTACGGCAGCACCGAGATGGGCAACATCGCCGCCGCGACGCCCGACAACCCGGTCGGGGCCGGCCAGACGTTCCACGGCGTCGAGGTGCTGATAACCGACGACGACGCCGTTCCGCTGCCCCCGGGCACGGTCGGCGAACTCCGCATCCGCACACCTGACTCGTTCAGCGGTTATCTGAGCCCCGGCGGGGAGGTCGTCCCGGAGAGACCCGCGTGGTACCGGCCCGGAGACCTCGGCACGGTGGACGGCGCGGGCAATCTGTTCGTACTCGGGCGTAAGTCCGCGGTACACCGCATGGGATACACCCTCTATCCCGACATCATCGAGCGCAGAGCCTCCGGGTGCGGGGCTCCACTGAAGATCGTTCCACTGCCCGACGAGCGGCTGGGAAGCCGACTGGTGTTCCTGGTCGAAGATCCCGGGGGCGGTACGCCGCAGTACTGGCGCGAAAGGATCTGCGAACTGCTTCCGGCCTACGAGCAGCCGAACAGAGTCGTTGTGGTCGAGGAATTCCCGCTCAACCACAACGGGAAGACGGATTCGCGCCGCATGCTGAGGCTGGCGGAATCCACGGTCGACGACAGTGACGAAACCGCGACTCCCCTTTCCCTGTGACCGTAGCACTCCGTCGGAAGGGGTCTTATCGATGGGATCTCAAGTGGCATCGAAATCACAGGAGAGACGACGCGTCGTCATCACCGGCTATGGAGCTATTACGCCGGTCGGACTGACGGCGGACGAGTTCTGGGTGTCGCTCGTCGACGGACGCAGCGGGATCTCGGACATCGAGGGCTTTGACGCGTCCGACCTGCCCGTCCGCATCGGGGCCGAGGTCAAGGAGTTCGATTCCGGCGTCTATATGCCGCACAAGGTGTCACGCCGTATCGACGTCAGCACGCAATACGGCATCGCGGCGGCGATGCAGGCGGTTCAGCAGGCCGAGCTGGAGGTCGACGAGGAGCTCGCCCCCCGGGTCGGCGTCTATGTCGGTTCCTCGGCCGGCCCTGCCACGATGAACTACGACACCACCATCAAGCTGCACGAACGCGGGGCTCGTGCCGTCAGCCCGTTCTTCTTCGCCACCAGCGGCTCGGAGAGTTCGGCCGGGGAGATCGCGCTGTGGCTCGGTGCCTGTGGTCCGTCGGCGAGCCTGACCACCGCCTGCGCCTCGGGGGCCACTTCCATCGGCGAGGCGATGCGGCTGATCGAGTTCGGCGTGGCCGATGTGATGGTGGCCGGCGGCACCGAAGCTCCCGTCACCCGTCTCAACATCGCCGCGGCGGCGGCCTGCCGGGCGTTGTCCCGGCGCAACGACGACCCCGCCCGGGCCTGCCGTCCGTTCGACAGGGGCCGGGACGGGTTCGTCATGGGAGCCGGGGCGGGCGTTCTCGTCCTGGAGGAGGCCGAGCACGCGAAGGCACGGGGCGCCCGAATCCTTGCCGAGCTGGTCGGGTACGGAGCCACCACCGACGCGTACCACCTCACCGCCCCGCACCCCGAGGGACTGGGCACCAAGCGGGCCATGCGGATAGCCCTGGAGTCGGGAGGTCTCCGGCCCGAGGACGTCGACTACGTCAACGCCCACGGCACGAGCACCGAACTCAACGACAGGAGCGAGGTCGCGGCCATCCGGGAGGTACTGGGCGAACGCGCCCTGCACATCCCGATCAGTTCCACCAAGTCCATGACCGGCCACCTCATCTCGGGTACCGGCGCGGTCGAGCTGATCGCATCGGTGCAGGCGATCCACCACAATGTCGTGCCTCCCACGCTGAACTGCGAGGACCCGGAGGACGACCAGCTCAACTTCGTGCCGTCCGTGGCCCAGAAGTGGGACACCGACGTCGTGATGAGCAACTCATTCGGATTCGGCGGACACAACGCGGTACTCATTGTTCGTCGCTGGGAACAGGAAGGATCCAGTGCCACACATGCGGCTTGAATCTCACGTGCAGGAGACCTCGTTCCACGCCGGAGGCAAGGGGTACAACGCCCGGCGCGCGCTGAGAGTGGGAGACGTCGTCTCCCCGCTGACCGGCAGGATCAGGGTCGGGGAGCCCACGGTGTACAGCGTCCAGGTCTCCCGGAACGAGCACCTCGACCCCGAGAACCTCCACTTCCTGAACCACTCCTGCGTGCCCAACACCTTCCTCGACACCGAGGCGAGCCATGTGATCGCCATCCGGCCGATCGCCGAGGGCGAACCACTCAGCTTCTTCTATCCCTCCACCGAGTGGGAGATGGGCAACCCCTTCACCTGCGAGTGCGGCACCACCGCCTGCCTCGGCACCATCACCGGGGCTTCCGCGCTGCCGGCCTCGGTCCTGGAGCGCTATGCCCTCAATGCCCACGTCCGGGAACTGGTAGCGGAACGCGACGGTGTCGAGGCGCTCGTCACGGACTGACCGCACCACCGCGATCCCCGTGTCCCGGCGCGAGCGCCGGGACACGGGTGTACCGACCATGGGGGGAATCATGGCCACTGGCGGAGAGCTGCTGGTCTCGGCGCTGCGCGCCAACGGCGTCGAGGTGGTTTTCGGCATACCCGGCACGCACAACCTGGAGATCTACCGACACCTCGGACCCGGCCGGCTGCGCGTCGTCACACCTCGCCACGAGCAGGGCGCCGGATACGCGGCGGACGGGTACGCCCGGGTCGCCGGACGACCCGGTGTGGTGGTGACCACCAGCGGGCCCGGCCTGCTCAACGCCGCGGCCGCGGCCGGTCAGGCGTACTCGGACTCCGTACCGCTACTGATCATCTCGCCCGGCATGCCCTTGGACCACGACCGGGGATCCGGGCTGCTGCACGAGGTCAAGGACCAGTCGGCGGCCCTGGCCTCGGTCTGCGCGCAGAGCCGACGGGTCCGGACCCTGCCCGAAATGGTTCGCGTCCTGGCCGCCATGTTCACGGACTTCACGCTCGGCCGCCCCCGCCCGGTCCATCTGGAGATCCCCTACGACCTGCTCGCCCGCACCGCGGACATCACCGTACCGCCCGCGGTGCGGGCGCTGCCCGCGGCTCCTTCGGAGGCAGCGGTACGGGCCGCCGCAGCGACGCTGTCCGAGGCCCGGCGGCCGGCCCTGGTGGTGGGCGGCGGAGCCCGGGGCGCGGCCGCCGACGTGCGCGCGCTCGCCGAACTCCTCGGCGCACCGACGGTGACCACCGCCAACGGCAAGGGGGTGCTCCCGGAGAGCCATCCGCTCTCCCTCGGAGCCGGGCTCCACCTGCGCGAGGTGCGGGAGTTCCTGCACGGCGCGGACGTTGTCCTCGCGGTCGGCACCGAACTCGCCGAGACCGACTCCTGGGACGAGCCGCTCCGCTTCGGCGGTCGGCTGATACGGGTGGACCTCGACGCGGACCAGTTGCACCGGCCGTTCGCCGCGCACCCCTTGGCCGGTGACGCGGCAACCGTCCTGGCCGGACTGCGGCGGGCCGTCGGAAACCGGTCCGCGACCCCGTCCCTGGATGCCCGGTCGGCCCGGTCCGCCGTCACCGCGTACGGCGCACGCTGGCGGCCGATCGCCGAGGCCCTGCGGGCGGCGCTTCCCGAGGACGCCGTACTCGTCAACGACAGCGCGCAGGTCTGCTACTTCGGTGCGCTGACCGGCTTCGCCGTGGAACGCCCCGGCCAGTTCCTCTATCCGACCGGTTTCGGCACCCTCGGGTACGCACTGCCCGCGGCCATCGGCGCGGGCATCGGCGCACCGGAACGCCCGGTGGCCGTGCTCACCGGAGACGGCGGACTCCAGTTCACGGTCAACGAACTGGCGACGGCGGTGGAAGCCGGCCGGCCGCTCCCTGTGGTGGTGGTGAACAACGGTGGTTACGGCATGATCCGTCAGGAGATGGCGGAGCGGGGCTGCCCCCCGGTCGGCGTCGACCTGCACGGTCCGGACTTCCCGGCGCTGAGCCGGGCGTACGGCGGTGCCGGGGCACATGCCGCGAGCCCCGCCGAGCTGCGGGACGCCGTGGGGAAGGCCCTCACCACACCGGGGCCCACCGTCATCGAGGTTCCCGAGCCGCTCGGTTGACGCCTCGCTCCATCGGCCCGTCCAGCCATCCGCTCCAACTCCTCCGGAGGAGCCGTGAACCGAACCCCCTATCTGCAGCTGACCTGGTACGACGAGCAGACCGACGCGCAGGGCTATCTGGTGATCGACCGGCTGCTGCGCGGCGTCGCCAGCGGTGGTCTCAGGATGCGCCCCGGCTGCACGCTGTCCGAAGTCACCGACCTGGCCAGGACCATGACGCTCAAGGAGTCGCTGGTGCACCAGCCCGGCGACCGGTATCTGCCCTTCGGCGGCGCCAAGGGAGGCATCGACTTCGACCCGTCCAGCCCGGAGGCACCAGGGGTCCTGACCCGGTTCCTCGGTGCGGTCAGCCCCCTGGTGGAGACGTACTGGGCGGTCGGTGAGGACCTGGGCACCCGGCAGGAGGACATCGACGCGGCGGTGACCGCCGCCGGGCTGCGGTCCTGTGTCCACCCGGCGCTCCGTCACGTGCCCGATGGTGCGGAGGCGGGACTGCGCCGGATCGACCACGCCTTCGCGATCCGGATCGACGGGCTCGGCCTGGGCGACACGGTCGGTGGCTACGGCGTGGCCCAGGCGGTACTGGCCACTCTGGCGGAGACCGACGAGAACCCGGTGGGGCTCACCGCCGTGGTGCAGGGGTTCGGTTCGATGGGCGGCGCCGCGGCGCGCTATCTGGCCCGTGCCGGCATGCGCGTGGTCGCCGTCGTCGACCAGGACGGCGTAGTGGCCGACCCGGACGGCCTGGACGTGGAGACGCTGCTGGCCCGTCGCAGCTCCGCGGGTCTGGTCGACCGCGACCGGCTGCCTCCCGGCGCCCGACTGCTGCCGGGCGACGAGTGGTTGTCGGTGGCGTCGGACGTCCTGGTCACCGCCGCCGCCTCCTACGCCGTGGACGACGCCAACGAGGACGAGGTGCGCTGCGGCTATCTCGTCGAGGCGGCCAACGTCTCCGTACTGCCGAGCGCCGAGAGGGCCCTGTTGAAGCGCGGGGTGATCGTGGTCCCGGACTTCCTCGCCAACTTCGCCGCGAACAGCTGGTGGTGGTGGACCCTCTTCGGGGACGTCGACGCGGACGCGGGCGAGGCACTGGCGAAGATCGACAAGACCATGTGGCGGCTCGTCGAGGACGTCTTCGCCGAGGTCCGCGCCACCGGCCTGAGCCCCCGGGCGGTGGCGAGCCGTCTCGCGGAACGCAACCACGCCCACGTACACCACCTTTCGGGCTGAGTGGCTACGCTCCGTCCCCCATCGGCCGGGTCCGGCCGGCCCGGCGCGGTGCCGCCGGGCGGCCGGACGCCCTCCTCCGGGCCAGTCGCCGGCCTCCGTAGGCAGCCGCGTGCACGCCGAGGATGCCGAGCGGGAACATCATGGCGCTGCTCACCACGTTCCGTGTGTCGACCTCCCGGAGCACTCCGCCGCGCCGCAGCTCGCGCCAGGCCCAGAGGGAGAACGGGGCGACCACCAGCGGGGCGGTGATCACGCCGGGTGTGTAGCGGCGCAGGACGGCGCTCTGGGCGACGTGGGTGACCGCGTGCAGGCCGAATCCGGCCAGCACGGTCTGGAAGAACGGCGACTGTCCCCCGGTCCTGGCTCCGTCGGCCGACGCGGCACCGACCACCAGACCCATCAGGCCGATGGCGGTGGCCGTGTGCCCGGGCGACACGCTCATCGCGGACCACACCCGTTCGGGAACCTTCGGGAAACTGTCCCGCAACCGGTCCACCTGGGTCGCGGCCCAGGCAGGCATGGTGGCCAGCTCCTCGAGGTCGTGCACCGCGAAGGCGGCCAGCAGCCCCCAGGTGACCGCCGGGGATACGCCCCCGGATTCCGCCATGTGCTCAGGCATACCGCTCCCATGAGTCCGCCGTCTCCCCGGCCGGTACGCCGGGCCCGGCCTGCCCGGCCTGCCCGGCCTGATCGTCGGTCCCGACCGACACCGTGCCCAGGAATCCGTTCACGGTGAGTTCCTGCCCGTCCGACACGGCGGAGAGCAGGCCCGGCACGCCGACCACCGCCGGAATGCCGTACTCCCGCGCCACCACGGCACCGTGCGAGTTCACTCCACCGGTCTCCAGCACCACGCCGCCCGCCGTGAGGAAGAGCGGGGTCCAGCCCGGGTCGGTCGACGGTGCGACCAGGATCTCCCCCGGCTGCAGGTTGACGCCAACCGGGTCGTACACCACCCGGGCCGGGCCGGTGGCGGTGCCGGCCGACGCGGCTGCGCCGAGCATGGTGCCGTCGTCCGCGGGGGCGAGGGTGGGCTCCGTGCCGTCCGAAAGCAGCACCCGGGGCACGTGGCGGCGCAGGTTCTCCCGGGCGAACTCCTCGCGTCGCGGCCCGATCCGGTCGCGTACGTCCGTCCCCGCCAGGGCCTGTGCGATCTCGGGCAGATCCAGGAAGCAGACGTCGTCGGCCGCGTCGAGCCGCCCGTCGGCGGCCAGTTCCCCGCCGATCAGCAGCAGTTCTCGCCGTGCCTGTGCCATCAGCAGGACGGAGTAGAACTTGGTGACCTCGCGCAGCCCCAACAGCTGCCGGGCACGCCGGATACCGAAGCGGACCACGGCTGCCGGCAGCCTGCCGCGCTTCCGGGCGCGGGCGACCAGTTCCCGCGCGGTCCGCTCGGCCAGTTCCGCGCCGTCGGTGAACTGTTGCTCGGGGGAGGTGGCGTCCGGAGCCAACGCCAGGTAGCCGGCGAGGACGCCGAACAAGTGGGCCGGGGCATCGGCCCACCGGGGCGCCCCGACGTCGATCTCGGCCACCGCGCGGTGACCGAACTGGTCGAGGAAGGCTTGCATTCCCTGTTGGACCATGGGGGGCAGAGTGCCGTTCCGGTACGCCCCCGCCAGTTCGTCGGCGGAGGAGTTCCGCAGCAGACGGGCGTCGTCCGGTTGCTTCCGGATCCGGTCGGCGAGCTGCCACAGGGCGAGGTCCATCTCGGTGGTGACATTGTGGGGCAGGCCACGCAGCAGTGCCAGGCCCTCCTCCTCGGACACCTCCTCCCCCAGCTGCTTCAAGGCGATCCCGAGGGCCGCGCCCCCGACGGCCGGGATGGGCACCATGCGGGGGAAGACAGCCGGAATCCCCTCCAACAGGATGCGCCGCGCGGTCTCCAGGCGCTGCTGCGGCCGGACGGCGCCCGGGAGCACGAAGCGCTCTGCCTGGCGGGCGCCCACCCGGGCGACCCGGTCGCGGGCCGCAGCGGGCCGGAACACGGCCTCGGCCACTCGCAGCGGCACCCCGGCGCGGAGGGCGATCCGCCCGAGCCGTCTGACCAGTCCCGTTCTGGACGAGTCGGTCAGCGTGAAACGGGGGTCCTCGAAGAGGTCGTCGACGAGCTTGGCCGTCTGGTTGTCCACCATCTTGAGCAAGCCAGGGAGCACAGCACGGCCGCCCGCCCCGCGCAGGGCGGTGGTGATGTCGAGGAACATGCGGTTGCCGGACTCGGCGTAGGCGCTGGGTCCCTCGTACAGGTCGGGGACCGGCAGCCCGGCGAGCCGTGCCATGCCGGAGGCGACCAGCCGGAGGCCGGACAGTCCCACCGGGGTCAGCGGTCCCTGAATGCCCTGCCAGACCATGCTGTAGCAGAAGTAGGCCCGGACCTCCTCGTTCCCGCGGGCGTTGGTGACGGGCAGCGGGTAGAGCGTGGTGACGGCACGGGACTGGGTGAGCCAGAACCGGCCGTCCGCGTCCAGCGTCCATTCGACGTCCTGCGGGCTGCCGAAGAGCCGCTCGGTCTCCCGGCCGAGGGCGACCAGGGCGCGCAGCTCGTTCTCGTCGAGACAGGCGTCGGCCGCCGCTCCGGGGCCGGCGGGTTCGACGTGCTCCGTGCCGCCGCCCGGCAGCGGGCGGATCGCCAACTGCTTGTCACCGAGCCGACGCTCGACCACCTCGTCCTTGTCGGTGTCCACGACGAAGTGGTCGGGGTTGACGGCGCCGGAGACCACGGCCTCGCCCAGCCCGGGGGCGGCGTCGACGGTGACCCAATGGCGCCGTCCGGAGACCGGGTCGGCGGTGAACATCACGCCGGCCACCCGTGCGCCGGCCATCCGCTGGATGACGACGGCCAGCCGTACGCTGCGGTGGTCGATGCCGTTCGTGACACGGTAGGTGACCGCCCGGTCCGTCCACAGGGAGGCCCAGCAGCGGCGGACGGCGTCAAGAACCGCATCCTCGCCCACCACGTTGAGGAAGGTGTCCTGCTGTCCTGCGAAGCTCGCCGACGGCAGGTCTTCGGCGGTCGCGGACGACCGCACCGCCACGGGCACGTCGTCCCCCAGATCCCGGTACTCGGCGGTCACGGCCTGGGTGACGGCATCCGGGACCGGGGCGCCCCGTACGGCCTCACGGATCCGCTCCGCCAGTTCGGCGAGCTTCGCCGTGTCGCCGGCCGGGACCTCGGACAGTGCGTCGACCAGCACGGCGAATCGGGGTTCCTCGGTCACCCGGCGGTAGGCCTCCGTGGTGACGCACACGCCATCCGGCACCTGCATGCCCGCAGCGATCAGCGCTCCGAGGTTGACTGCCTTCCCGCCGACGAGCGCCGACGCGCCGGAGCCGATCCGGTCCAGCGCGACGACCACGGGCGGCCGGCCGTCGGCCGGTCGTGCGATGGCCGCCGGGTGTACCTCACTCATGATCCTCTGTGCCTTCCGTCGCGCCAGGGGGTCATACCAGTGCAGCGTCCGGGCGCGCGGCGGTCATCGTGGTCGCCCCGCAGGAATATCCGTACCCTCGCCCGTGGGGGCGGCGCCGTCGTCCTCCGGGAACCCGTCGGCGGCGAACTGCCGCAGGGCCTCCGGCAACTGGCTCCTGCCGCGGATGCCGAGCTTGCGGTACGCGCTCGTCAGGTGCGCCTCCACCGTCCGGCGGGCGAGGAACAGGTGCTCGGCGATCCCTTGATTGGTGGCCCCGTCCGCGGCCAGCCGGGCCACCCGCCACTCCGCCGGGGCGAGCGGTGAGAATCCCGCCGACCGGCTGATCCGGGGCCGACCGCCGACCGCCAGCAGTTCCTCCCGGATCCGCCCGGCCAGCCGGTCCGCCTCACACTGTCCGGCCAGCCGGTATGCCTCCGTCAACGCGTCCCGGGCCGGGTCGTGGGAGCGCCGGGACCGGTGCAGCCCGCCCTGGGCCAGCAGGGTGCGGGCCGACTCCAACGGGAATCTCTGGTCCGCCAGCAGCGACAGCGACTCCTCGACGTCGGCAAGGCCCTGGTCACCGCCGCGCAGCACACCGCGTCGGCGCAGGGCCACCGCCAGGGCGCGCGGCGCGCCCCAGGCGCGGGCCAGCCGAACTTCCTCGTCGGCGAGCGGATGCGCCTCGTCGGCCCGGCCGAGGCGGGCCAGGGCCAGCGCCGCCGCGGACCGCCAGGGCGACATCGCCGGGTTGAGGCAGCCGATGGCGAGCAGCCGCCGTCCGGCCTCCAGCAGGTCTGCCAGCCCCGCGCTCACATCACCCTCGACCACCCGCAGCCGGCCCCGGCCGGCAAGCGCGAGGTCCGCGACCCACAGCCGGGGAACCTCCCCGCCCGGCTCGCCCACGAGAGGTTCGAAGGCCGCTGTCGACTCCCCGCCGCACTCCTCCGCCAGCCGCATGGCGACGATGGACGGACCGGCCGCCCACACGTCCCAGGGGCGCTCGCGGGCCAGACCGACCGCGGTGGCGGTAAGCCTTCGGGCCTCGGCCAGCCGGCCCGCGTTCACCGCGACGAGGGCGTGCAGCCACAGCGCCGTGTACCGCGGCAGGGGGGCGTTCCACCGTTCCGCCTCCTCGGCGGCACGCCCGAACACCCGATCGGCCGCCGTGAGGTCATCCGCCCACAGCAGGATCGACCCGATGGCCAGCCAGCCCATACTGCTCTCGTCGGTCGGTTCGGGGCCGCTGGACAGGGCATCGTGAATGCCGCCGACCAGTTCTCCGGACGTGTGGCAGGCGAAGGCTCCGGCGAGCGCCCGTGAGGCCCGCGAGAGCCGCACCGCGCGGGCGGGCAGCAGCGGGGCCTTCTGCCGCGGCAAGCCGGTCCAGTCGCTCCCGTCGACGGACCGGTGACGGGCACGGGCGGTGTCGTCGTCGCTGAGGACGAGGAAGAACAGTTCGGCGGCCGCGCGCCGGACCAGCTCGTGGCTGCTGCGCAACGGGGTCTGTTCCAGTTCGGCCCACAGCACGCGGTGGCCCTCGGCAGCCTCCCCGGTGATCGCCAGGGCGTGGGTGAGCCGCAGGGTCCACAGCAGCCTCTCCTCCGGGGAGTCGGCCCCGGCCACCGCCGGCCGCAGGTGCTCCACGGCGGACCGGGGGTCCCGGTACAGCTCCGCGAGCCCCAGGTCGGCCAGGATCTCCGCCCGGTCCTCGTCGGTCGGCGGCTCTTGCAGTGCGCGCCGCAGCAGGCGGGCGGCGTACGGGTAGCGGCCCGCGGCCAGCATGCGGCGACCGGATGCCTGAAGTATCCTCACGTGCCGGGCGTCACCCTCCGGGAGAACAGCCAGCAGATGCCCGGCCGCCTCGTTCAGCGTCTCGGGCCGACCGACCAGCACCCGGGCGGCCAGGCTCTCCGCGCGGTGCCGCTCCGAGGGACGCATCCGCGCTCTGACGGCCCGGCGCAGCGCTTCGGGCGCGATCAGCACACCGTCGGAGCCGGCCACCAGATAGCCCAGTCGCTCCAGGACGGCCAGGGTGTCGGCGGACTCGGCGGGCTCCAGGTTCAGCAGCCGGGCGGCCTGCCGGGCCGGCACCGGGCTGCGTAATACCGACAGGACCCTCAGCGCATGCGCCGTGGCTTCGCCGTGCCGGGCGGCGCGGGAGAGGGCGGCGCTGGCCACGGCGGGCGGTTCGCATCGCCGTACCGCCTGTTCGGGCGTCTCCCCCGGCGTGGCGCGGGAGGCCATGCGCAGCACCTCGACGACCAGGCCCGGCACCCCGCCCGTCACCTCGAGGCAGGCCTGCACCACCGCCTCTCCGCCGTCACCCAGGAACTCCTGCCCGAGCGCGGTGACTTCGCTCCGGCCCAGCGCGGGAGGCGACCACCACAGCCGTCCGGGTGCGTTCACCACGTCCATGAGCAGCTGTTCGGCGCCGGACCGCTCCACGGGGTCGACGGAGACGGCCAACAGCAGGGGCAGCTGGTGCAGCCTGCGCACGAGCTGCCCGAGGAGCCGCAGCGACGGGGGGTCGCACCAGTGCACGTCGTCGACGGCGAGCACCAGGGGCCGTTCGACCGCCCGCTCCGCGATCAGCCAGTACAGCCGCTGAAGGGTCTCCCACGAGTCGCCCTCGCGCACGGCGGCGAACCAGTGCTCGTCGCGGACCTGGAGCCGGTTCCGCACCGGGGATGCGTCGGCGGGCCCGGGGAGCGCGTCGAGCACCTGTCGTACCAGGCCCCAGTCGAAGGCCGACTCGTCCCGCCCGCACCGCACCAGGGCGGCGTCCGTCCGCCCCCGCCGCCGCGCGGACGCGACCAGGCGCCCAAGAGCGGTGCTGCGCCCGTGGCCCGGCCCGCCCTCCACCACCAGCAGCCGCGACTCCCCCCTCTCGAGCCCGTCCAGCAGCTCACCGGCACCTCCGGGGCCGACGGGATCACGTCCTTCCTGCGTACCCTCACCGTCCGAATCGAACATGACGGCACGCTATACGGTCGCTGCGGCCCATCTCGCCGAATATGACGGTTAGTTCGCGTACCGGTACGTGTAGCCGCTGCGGTGATCGCCGGGAGATACCTGTGGACGGTCGGTTTCGGCCGCCGCCTGACGACCACCGGGAGGGGACCGCAGTGGAGGAGATCAGCCTCAGTGCCGAGCAACGCAAGCTGGTGCTGTATCACCGGCTCTATCCGGGGGACACCGCGTTCACCCTGGCGCACGCGGAGCGCATCCGCGGGGAGTTCGACGCGGAGCGGTTACGGGACGCCCTCGAACACATCCTGTCCGAGAGTGTCGGACTGAACCTGGTCTTCCGGCAGAGGACCTCGGGCGAGGAGGCCGGCCAGCGGCATCCCGGGCGGTCCGTGGTCAGGATCCTGGACGCCCCTGCAGGCCTGGACGCCGAGGCGGAGGCGGCTGCCGTGGCGGCCGAGATCGGGCGCGCGGCGGAGCGGCCGCGGACGCCGGACGAGTGGCCGCAGTACGAGGTGGCTCTCTACCGCGGGCGCCACGCCGGATATCTGGGGGTGGTCTGCTCGCACCTGGTGAGCGACGCGATCACTATGTACAACATCGCGGAGATGGCCTCGCTCCTCTACCGGGGACAGCAGTTGGCCCCGGAGTATCTGGCCGGGCTGCGCCACCAGCCGATGAACGGCATGAGCCCGCACCGGACGGCGGCCGCCGTGAGCGCGTACCGGAAGCTGTTGCGCGGGGTGTCCCGGCTCTCGCACGAGGAGCTGACCGAGAAGCGACGGGCCGACGGGGCGCTGCCCGGAGTGGTCCGGCAGGTTCCGTTGCCGCCGGACCTCGACACGGCCCTGCGCGCGGGCGAGCCGACCGCGCAGTCGGGGGCGTACACCGTGTTCCTCGCGGCGCACGCCGTGGTCATGTCGGCTCTGACCGGTCGGCCGGACGTGGTGGTGGGCGTACCGCTGGCGACCCGGCGCAACTGGCAACAGATGTTCGCGCTGGGATACTTCATCAACACCCACCCGCTGGCACTGGACCTGGATACCGTCCCCACTTTCGCGGACCTGTGCGAAGTCATCGCAGTGCGGATCCGCACCATGCTGCGGCACAAGCTGCTCGACCTCACGGAGCACGCCCCGCAGGTGTTCGAGGGCCGCCGGACGCCGGCCCTCCAGATGGACAACGCCATCACCCACTACCGCAAGGCCTATCCGCTGGATCTCCCCGGCTGCACCACCGACACCCTTTTCGTGCCGCGGACCCTGGTGCGCTACCCGCTGGCAGTCAACGTCCGTGAAGGTGACCAGGGCTTCAGTCTCGGCGTCGAGTACGCCGACCGCCTGGCTCCGGCGGACCCGGCGGCGATGCTGATCAGCGTCCTGCGTACGGCGGTGGCCGATCCGCTGACGCCTCCGTCCCGGATACCGGTGCTGAGCCCGGAGGCCGATCGCGGCCTGGACGACCTGGTCAACGACTACCGGCCGCAGCACAAGCCCGACACCGTCGACGCCTGGTTCTCCGCCACCGCCCGTGTCCACGCCGGGCGTACGGCGGTCACCGACGGAGCGGGGACGTGGACCTACGCCGAGCTGGACGGTGTGGTCACCCGGGTCGCCGACGCGCTCGACGCGGGCGGCCACGGCGAGCACGTGGCCGTGGCCCTGCCGCGCGGCCGGGAACTCATCGCCGTACTCCTGGGGGTGTTGCGCTCCGGACGGACGTACGTACCGCTGGACCCGGACGCGCCCGCAGGGCGGCTGCGGCACATCCTGGGCCAGTTCGCGACCATCACCGTGGTCGCCGACAAACTGCTGCCGGGCGCGGAGGGCCGGCGGCGTCTCAGCGGCGGCGAGCTGCTCGCGGAACAGCGTGGCCGGCCGGAACAGGAGCGGGCCCGCCGGGACCCGTCCCGCGACGACGTGGCCTACATCATCTTCACCTCCGGGTCGACGGGCGCTCCCAAGGGCGTGGAGGTCACCCACCACAATGTGACGCGGCTCTTCGCTGCCTCCTCGGAGCAGTACGACTTCGACGAGAACGACGTCTGGTGCCTGTTCCACTCGTACGCCTTCGACTTCGCGGTCTGGGAGATGCTGGGCGCCTTGCTGCACGGCGGTCGGCTCGTCGTGCCGGACGAGGACACCATCCGTTCGCCCCTCGGCTTCGCCAGGCTGCTCGCGAACCAGGAGGTCACCGTCCTCAACCAGACTCCGTCGGCCTTCCGCAGGCTCACCGAGGTCCTCGACGCGGAGACGGCAGCCGGACTCCGGGTGCGCTGGGTGATCTTCGGCGGCGAGGCGCTGCACCCCGGCACCGTGGGGCCCTGGACGGCGCTGGTGGGGGGCCGGGCCCGGCTGGTGAACATGTACGGCATCACCGAGACCACCGTGCACACCACCTTCCACGAGATCGACCCGGCCACCGTGGACGGTGAGGACAGCGGCGTGATCGGGAAGCCCCTGGCGGATCTGCGGATCGCCGTCGTCGACCGCAACCTGAACCGCTGCCCCGTGGGGGTGCCCGGCGAGATGCTGGTGGCGGGCGACGGCGTGGCCCGCGGCTATTTCGGCTGTCCCGAGCTGACCGCCGAACGCTTCGTGACCGGCAGCCGCTACGGGGACCGGGTCTACCGGACGGGTGACCGCGGATACGTCAGGCCGGACGGCGAACTGGTCTACCTGGACCGGATCGACCGCCAGGTCCAGCTGCGCGGCTACCGCGTGGAGCCGGGCGAGGTGGAGACGGCGCTGCGCGGTGCGCCTGGCGTGAAGGACGTGCACGTCGCGGTCCACACGCCCGAGGGCAGCGAACCGCTGCTGGCCGCATGGCTCGTCGCGGAGGAGGAACCACCGGACGAGGTGGCCCTGCGCAAGCTGCTGCTGGACCGCCTCCCGGTGTACATGCTCCCCTCTCTGTACGTACCGGTCACGGAACTGCCGCTGACGGTGAACGGCAAGGTCGACGCGGCCGCGCTGCCCGCTCCGGCCACTTCCCGGGCCGGCGCGGCACCGGGCACCGGAGACGAACTGACGGAAGCCGTCGCCCGGATCTGGGCCGAGGTCATCGGGCGCGACTCGGTCGGCCCGGACGTCAGCTTCTTCGACGCGGGCGGGACCTCCATGCACGTGGTCCAGGTCCATCGCAGGCTGACTCAGGAGGTACACGGCGCGCGGCTCGACATGGTCGAGCTGTTCGAGTACCCGACGCCCCGGCTGCTCGCCGCCCGCCTGAGCCGGGCGGACGCGACGGACACCCTCGCCGGGACGCGCCCCGGCGGGCGGGTAGGCACCCGCAGGGCACCGGTGGGCGGCGACCGCAGGCGCGCCGTACGCGCCGCGGTCCGTGGGGGAGCACGCGGCACAGCAGGGGGAGAGACTACGGATGAGTGAGGGAAGCAGCGGCCAGGAGACGGCGGCGGCCGTGGTCGGCATGGCGGGCCGGTTCCCGGGTGCCGGGTCGGTCTCCGAGCTGTGGGAACGCCTGCTGCAGGGCAAACGCGCCGTACGGCGGTTCACCGCCGAGGAGCTGCGCGAGGCAGGTGTGCCGGACGACCTGGCGCGACACCCGTCCTACGTACCGATGGCCGCGGCCCTGGACGGCATCGAGCTGTTCGATGCGGACTTCTTCGGTGTTCCCTCGCGCGACGCGCAGCTGACGGACCCGCAGCAGCGGCTGTTCCTGGAGACGTGCTGGGCGGCCCTGGAGGACGCGGGCCACCCGCCGGGCCGGTTCGACGGCCGGATCGGGGTGTTCGGCTCCAGCAGCATCAGTACGTATCTGCTGGGTCTGGTCGCCGCGGGTGAGGAACTGCCGCCCGACGGCATCAGCTACCCGCTGCTGCTCGGGAACGACAAGGACTTCCTCTGCACCAGAGTGGCCCACCGGCTGGGGCTGACCGGCCCGGCGGTCACGGTTCAGACGGCCTGTTCGTCCTCGCTCGTCGCCGTGCATCTCGCCGTGCAGTCGCTGCTGGCGGGCGAGTGCGACATGGCGCTGGCGGGCGGGGTCAGCGTCAGCGTGCCGCAGCGGACCGGCTATCTGTACCGCGAGGGCGGCATCCTGTCGCCGGACGGCCGGTGCCGGGTCTTCGACGCGTCCGCCAACGGCACGGTACGCGGCAGCGGTTGTGGCGTGGTCGTGCTGCGTCGGTTCGACGACGCGGTCACCGACCGCGACCGGGTGAGCGCGGTGATCCGCGGCAGTGCGGTGAACAACGACGGGGCCGACAAGGTCGGGTTCACCGCGCCCGGTACCGCGGGCCAGGTGGAGGTGATCCGCGAGGCCGTTGCGGTCTCCGGCCTGCCGGCCAGCGCCATCGGCTACGTCGAGGCGCACGGGACCGGCACGGCGCTGGGCGACCCCATCGAGGTACGCGCCCTGGCCACCGCGCACGCCGCCGACGGGGATCCGCCGAAGGTGTGCCACCTGGGGAGCGTCAAGGCCAACCTCGGGCACCTGGACGCCGCCGCCGGAGTCACGGGCCTGATCAAGACGGTCCTGGTCCTGCGGGAGCAGGTCATCCCCGGCCAGCCGGACTTCACCGCCCCGGGGCCCGGGATCGAGGCGCATCTGGACCACTACCGCATTCCGGCGGAGCCCGTACGGCCCGACTCCCCCGTCCGGGCGGCGGCCGTCAGCTCCTTCGGGCTGGGCGGCACCAACGCCCATGTGGTGCTGGCCGCGCCACCGCGGATCGAGGTACGCCCCGCGCCGACGGGCACTCATCTGGCGCTCCTGTCCGCCCGGGACGCGGAGGCTCTGGCGATGCTGGCGGCGGGACTGCGCGACTGGCTGGCGGACGGCCCCGACATCCGGCTGGACGACGTCGCTCACACCCTGTTCGAAGGCCGCACCGGCTTCGCCGCCCGCACCGCCCTGCGGGCCGGGTCGGTGTCCGAACTCGTCGGCCTGCTGGGGACCGTGGCCTCCGGCGGCACGGTGCCGGACGACCCGGCAGCGGCCGCCTGGCTGGCCGGGGGGCAGCTGGGCCCGGAGGCGGTCGGCGACCGCACGCACGCCCGCCGGGTGGCGCTGCCGGGCCACCCGATGCGCCGGCGGCGGCACTGGATCGACGTACGGCCCGCACACGGGCCGGCCTCGGTGCCCCGGTCACCCGCGCCCGCATCGCAGTTGGCGGAACAGGTCCGGGAGGTGCTCACCCGGATGCTGGACGCGCCCGAGCTGGGGCCGGACGACGACTTCTACGACCGGGGCCTCGACTCGATGCGCGCGGTGGAGACGGTCACGCTGCTGCGGGACACCACCGGACTGCCGATGAGTTTCGAGGAGTTCGACGGGCTGCGCACGCTGTCGGCCGTGGTCGAGCGCCTGACCGCTCTGGCCGGGGCGGCCGTCCCTGACAGCCCGCCGTCCGCAGGCGCGGACCCGCTGCCTTCCACCCTGCCGCGGGCGGCGGACGGGCATCGCCATCTGCTCTCCAGGATCAGGGAAGGCTCCGCGCCCGGGCACGTGTTCATGGTGCCTCCGGCGGGCGGCACCATCGCCGCCTACATCGACCTCAGCCGTCACATGGGCGACGCGCGGACGCTGTGGGCGCTGACGCACCCGGCGGGGAAGCCCGGACAGCACCGGTCCGTCCGGGACCTCGCCCGGCTGTACACCTCCCTGATCCGCGAGGTGCAGCCCCAGGGCCCCTACCTCCTGTCGGGATACTCCTTCGGCGGCAGCGTGGCCTTCGAGATGGCGGCCGAGCTGGAGCGGGACGGGCAACCGGTGGAACGGGTCGTGATGCTGGACTCGCACCCGCCGGAGGCCTACATCGGCGGCACGGTGGACGGCTCCGCCTTCCTCGCGGCCTTCCCCACCCTCGTCGGGCAGATCCTGCCCGGAACGACGTCCGGGAACGACGCCGGCGCCCCCGCGGCGCGGTCCGTCGAGGAGGTCATCGAGCGGATCGGCGACCACACGTGGTCGGAGGCGATGAAGGCCGAACTGGCGGGGTTCTTCCACACCTGGCAGGACAACCACGAAGCGCTCAAGCGGTGGTTCCCCGACCGGCGGCTGACCTCGGACATCGTGGTCCTGGCCGCCGAGCAGGAGGAGAACCGGGACATCATGCGCACCCTCGGCATCCGCGGCACCGAGCGCGGTCTGTGGACCCGTCACTGCTCGGGCCGGGTCGACGTGCTCCAGGTACCCGGCGACCACTACTCGATGATCCGATCCCCGGAGAACATCCGGCACCTGGGTGCCGTCTTCGACCGCGCCCTTCGACCTGAGTGACCCCTGTCCCCGGCCAAGGCCGGGGAGACACGAGAGGAATCACGTTGCCAGCCCGTATCGCCACCGGCCAGACGCTCAAGCGCACGCTGATCGAACAGGCCGCGCGCAGCGCCGAGGAAGCCGGTATCACCCCGACCGTGGCGCTCGTGCGAGTTTCTCACGACGACCCGATGCTCCCGGTCAACTTCCGCCTGCACCAGGAGCTCTTCGGTGAGGCCGGGTTCCGGGTGCGCCCGTACGAGCTCGCCGAGGACACCGACTGGGAGACGCTGCGGACCCTGATAGAGCAGCTGAACGCGGACGACGACGTGGACGTGATCCTCGTCCTCATCCCGCTGCCCGAGCATCTGGACATCAGGTCGGTGCTGGCCGCCATCGCCCCGGCGAAGGAGGCCGAAGGGCTGCATCTGGACCACGTCATGCGGCTCAACCCGCTGAGCGCCCTGCCCGCCACCCGTATCCCGGTGGTGCCGACCGCGGTGGTCCACTTGCTCGACGCGATCGGCTACGACCCGGACGGCCACGAGGTCGTCGTCCTGACCGACCCGGATCTGACCGAGACCAACCCGGTGGCGAAGATGGTGGCGCGGATCGCGGCGTTCGCCGCGCTGCCCCCGAACGCCTCGGGCTGTGTGGTGCCAGTGACCCATCCGAGGGCCCGGGAGCTGGCCCGTTCGGCCGACCTGCTGGTGGTTTCGCTTCAGCGGCCCGCGGCGGTGACGGCAGAGTGGATCAAGCCGGGAGCCGTGGTCATCGACTTCAACCCGATCTTCACGGGCTTCCGGCCGAGCCGGAAGCACCCCGGCCGGGAGGTGCCCCACCTGGTCGGCGGAGTCGAGGTGGACTCGGCCAGCACCGTCGCAGGGGTCATCGTGCCCGCCCCGGGCGGTGTGGGGCCGGTCATGCTCGGCGCTCTGGCTCAGCAGATCGTCACCACGGCCGTCAGCCGCAGAGCCGAGCATGTGGCACCGTCGGCCGCGTGACCCGGGCGGGTCCGGCCTCCGCGTCGTCGTCGGCGGCGGTCCGCTCGGGCTCGCCCATTACCTGAGGACACACGACGTCGCCCTGGTCGACGACACCGGCACGCTTGTGGCCGCACGGCACATCACCGACGACGTGGCCTGCTGGTCGCCGTCCTACGGACCGGCAAGCGCAAGGTGCACTCGATCCACCCGATGGCTGCCGCCCGCTATCGCGATCGGCAGGGTGTCGCGCCGCCACGTGGACCAATGGCTTGTGTCGTCCCGAGGCTCGTGAGCTCTTGAAGGCCGCACCGGCCCCCGCCCGGGCCGCGCGGCTGACCCGCGCTCAGTTCCAGGCAGCCCTGGAGCGCGCCGGCCGCAAGCGCGGCAGTTCGACGAGCACACCGCGTTCCCCGTCGGTCGAACTCGACACTGCGGCTTGACGAGTTGGCATCGTCAGGTGCCTTCCTCGGGCCGCCCCCTGAGAGCGATCGAACCCGGAGGCCGAGCTGCGGCCGCGGGCCACACGCGGAGGGCGCCAGTGTCGATGCGGTGAAGGCAAGAGGTTCGCGAGGCATCCGCCGCACGCGAGACACCCTCGGAAATAACGTTTCCCCAGGTCAGATCGATTGTGCCTGGGGACGCTCGGTGGGGCGGGTGGGACTCGAACCCACGGCCGACGGATTATGAGTCCGCTGCTCTAACCGGCTGAGCTACCGCCCCGATACGGCGCGCCGCGTACATGTGTGCGCGCCGTCTGCCGCAGCATAGCCGCTCATACGATCTCCTGCCTCGGATGGTCGGCCACACCTGCCCGTCAGGACCTCACCAGGGGCTCCGTGGTTCCCCCGGGCCGAGAACAGGACATGAAAAAGGACCCCTGAGGGGTCCTCGTTCGGGCTGCTCCCCCGACTGGACTCGAACCAGTAACCTGCCGGTTAACAGCCGGCTGCTCTGCCAATTGAGCTACGGAGGATCGAGCTCCCCCGACTGGACTCGAACCAGTAACCTGCCGGTTAACAGCCGGCTGCTCTGCCAATTGAGCTACGGAGGAATGCCTCGGTGCATTGAACGTACCGACCTGGGTATTCGCCAGGGGGCGCGCGCTCGCTGCGACACATACATTAGCGCAAGCAGGGGGGTGCTCCGCCAATCGGTACTCCTGTGCGGGCGCCGAAGCTGTACGCAGGACCGATCAGAACCGACGCAGACCAAGGAAGGTGGCCGCCATGCTCAACCGGCTCACGTTCGTCGCCGGACTGGCCCTGGGCTACGTGCTGGGCACGCGGGCCGGGCGCGAGCGCTACGAGCAGCTCAAGAAGTCCGCACGCCAGGTCGCGCAGAACCCGGCGGTGCGCAACACCGCCGAGTCGGCCGCCCAGCAGGGCCGCGTGTTCGCGGGCAAGGCGTACCACGTGGTGAGCGAGAAGGTGGGCGATCGCATGCCCGACTCGGTCGCCGGGCGGGTGCGGACGCTGCGGGAGCGCAACGCCCAGGGCAGCGGCGGGGACGACTGGGGGACCAGCACCACCTGAGGACTCCGAGCGCCCCGGGGACCGGGGCGGCAGGGATTCGGCCGGGTGCGCGCGACGGCGCGCCCGGTCACCCGGGGCACCGGTGCGGCACCGAGCCGCCCGGTGCCCCTGCCGTCCCCGGGAGCTCCTGCGCCCCTGGGGGCCGCTTCCGCACCGGGCGCACGGCCCCTTCTCCCCGTACGGCAGAATTTCCGCCATGGGGATAGTCGCCGGGTTGGACAGTTCGCCCGATTTCACGCGCATCGTCGTCTGTGACGCGGACACCGGTGCCGTCATCAGGCAGGGGTACGCCGCGCATCCGCTGGAGCCGGCGGGCGGTGGCCGTCCCTCCGACGTCGATCCACAGGCCTGGCTGCTGTCCCTGGGCGAGGCGGCCGGCGGCGGGCTGCTCGAGGGCGTGCAGGCGATCGGGGTGTCGGCGCAGCAGAACGGTCTGGTGCCGCTCGACACGCAGGGCAACACCGTGCGGCCCGCGGTCGTCGGCGGTGACAAGCGGGCGCAGGTGGCCGCCGCCGACCTGGTCGACGGGCTCGGCGGGCGGCACGCCTGGGCGGAGGCCGTGGGCTGTGTGCCGCAGGCGGCGCAGCCGGTGACCAAGCTGCGCTGGATGGCGCGGAGCGAGCCGGAGAACGCGGCACGCACGGCGGCGCTGCTGCAGGCCCACGACTGGCTCGTGTGGCAGCTGCTGGGGCGGCCGGTCAGGAGAACCACCGACCGGGGCGGCGCCTCGGGCACCGGGTACTGGTCGGCGGCGACCGGCTCGTACCGCACCGACCTCGTCGAGCTGGCCCTCGGGCACCAGGCGATGCTGCCCGAGGTGCTCGGCCCCTCCGAGGCGGCGGGGACGACCCCCGAGGGGCTGCTGATCTCCGCCGGGACCGGCGAGACCATGGCCGCCGCCTTCGGGCTGGGCATCGGGCTGGGCGACGCGGTGGTGTCGCTGGGTGCCTCCGGGTCCGTGATGGCCGTGCACCCCGAGGCGCTCGTCGACTCCAGCGGAATGATCACCTCACTGGCCGACGCGACGGGCATGCACCTGCCCGTGGTGACCACCCTCAACGCCGTACGGACCCTGCGCGGCACCGCCGAACTGCTCGGGGTGCCCGATCTGGAGAGCCTGTCCGACCTGGCGATGAAGTCGACACCGGGCTCCCACGGACTGGTGCTGCTGCCGTACCTGGAGGGCGAGCGCACGCCCCACCTGCCGCACACCGCGGGCACGCTCACCGGGCTGCGGCGGGAGTCGATGCGGCCGGAGCACCTGGCGCGGGCCGCCTTCGAGGGCATGCTGTGCGGGCTCGCGGACGCGCTGGACGTGCTGCGCGGCCGCGGGGTCGACGTCCGGCGGATCTTCCTGCTGGGGGCGGTCGCGGAGCTGCCGGCCGTGCAGGCGGCGGCGCCCGCGCTGTTCGGGGCGCAGGTGGTGGTGCCACAGCCCGGCGACTACGCGGCGATCGGCGCGGCCCGGCAGGCGGCCTGGGCGCTCGGCGCCTCGCAGGGCACGCTCGATCCGCGCACCCCGCCGCCCTGGCAGGGCGCGCCCGCGCAGGTGCTGGACCCGAACGAGGAACTGGCCGTGGGGCAGGCGGTGCGCCAGCAGTACGTGTCGGTGCGGGAACAGACGCATCCGGGGGCGTTCCAGCAGTACTAGTACGGGGGCGGTCCGACGGATCTCGGCGGCCGGTTCTTGGGCCCTCTCGGGTTAATCGGTTGAGGTAACACCGGTGGAGTGTTCGACGATGGGGGGTGGTGCATCCCGCCCCTCCTCGACGACGAGAGATCCCGCGTGCTCATAAGACTGCTGCGGACCCACCTGGGTCCGTACAAGAAACCCTTGGCACTGCTGGTGCTGCTGCAGTTCGTGCAGACGTGCGCCACCCTCTACCTGCCCCAGCTCAACGCCGACATCATCGACGAGGGGGTGGTGGCCGGGGACACCGGCCGCATCCTGTCGTACGGCGCCGTGATGATCGGTGTCTCCCTCGCCCAGGTCGTGTGCAACATCGGTGCCGTGTACTACGGGGCCCGTACGGCGTCCGCGGTCGGCCGGGACATCCGGGCGGCCGTGTTCGACCGGGTGCAGTCGTTCTCCGCGCGTGAGCTCGGTCACTTCGGGGCACCCTCGCTGATCACGCGGACCACGAACGACGTCCAGCAGGTGCAGATGCTCGCGCTGATGACGTTCACGCTGGTGGTGTCGGCGCCGATCATGTGCGTGGGCGGCATCGTGATGGCGCTCGGGCTGGACGTGCCGCTGTCCGGGGTGCTGCTGGGCGTCGTCCCGGTGCTCGCCGTCTCGGTGAGCCTCATCATCCGGCGGCTGCGGCCCCTCTTCCGCACCATGCAGGACCGGCTCGACACCGTGAACCGGGTGCTGCGCGAGCAGATCACCGGCAACCGGGTCATCCGGGCCTTCGTCCGGGACACCTACGAGAAGCAGCGCTTCGGGAAGGCGAACGCCGAGCTCACGGAGGTGTCGCTGGGCACCGGGCGGCTGCTGGCGCTGATGTTCCCGATCGTCATGACGGTGGTGAACCTGTCGTCGATCACGGTCGTGTGGTTCGGTGCCCACCGGATCGACAGCGGCGGGATGCAGATCGGCGCGCTGACCGCGTTCCTCGCCTATCTGATGCAGATCGTCATGTCCGTGATGATGGCCACCTTCATGTTCATGATGATGCCGCGCGCGGAGGTGTGCGCCGAGCGCATCCAGGCCGTGCTGCGCACCGACTCGAGCGTCGTCCCGCCCGCCGCGCCGGTACGCGAGCTGCGCCGGCACGGGACGCTGGAGCTGCGCGACGCCGGGTTCCGCTATCCGGGGGCCGAGGAGCCGGTGCTCAGGGGCATCGGTCTGGTGGCCCGGCCGGGCGAGACGACCGCGGTCATCGGGTCCACGGGCAGCGGCAAGTCCACCCTGCTGGGCCTCGTCCCCCGGCTGTTCGACGCCACCGAGGGCGAGGTGCTGGTGGACGGGGTGGACGTGCGCACGATCGATCCCGCGTTGCTGGCCCGTACGGTGGGGCTGGTGCCGCAGAAGCCGTACCTGTTCGCGGGCACCGTCGCCACCAACCTGCGGTACGGCAATCCGGACGCCACCGACGAGGAGCTGTGGCACGCGCTGGAGGTGGCGCAGGCCGCGGACTTCGTCCGGGGCCTGGAGAACGGGCTGGACTCCCCCGTCTCCCAGGGCGGCACCAACGTCTCGGGCGGTCAGCGCCAGCGCCTGGCGATCGCCCGCACCCTGGTCCAGCGCCCGGAGATCTACCTCTTCGACGACTCCTTCTCCGCGCTCGACTACGCCACCGACGCGGCCCTGCGCTCCGCGCTCTCCCACGAGACCGCCGAGGCGACCGTGGTGATCGTCGCGCAACGCGTGGCGACCATCCGGGACGCCGACCGGATCGTGGTCCTCGACGAGGGCCGCGTCGTCGGCACGGGCCGGCACGAGGAACTGATGGCCGGCAACGACACCTACCGGGAGATCGTGCTCTCCCAGCTCACGGAAGCGGAGGCTGCCTGATGGCGGGGCCGGCGGGACGGATGATGGCCGGGGGCGGCCCCGATCAGCGGTCCATGGACTTCAAGGGGTCGGGCAAGCGGCTGCTCGCGCAGTTCCGGCCCGAACGGACCACCATGCTGGTCCTGCTCGCCTGCGCCGTGCTCAGCGTGGGGCTCTCGGTGCTGGGGCCGTGGATCCTCGGCAGGGCGACGGACCTCGTGTTCGCGGGCGTCGTCGGGCGGGAGATGCCCGCGGGGGCCACCAAGGACGAGGTCCTCGCCTCCATGCGGGAGCGCGGGGAGGGCGGCGTCGCCGACATGCTGGGCGGCACGGACTTCACCCCGGGCCAGGGCATCGACTTCGGCGCCGTGGGGAACGTCCTGCTGCTCGCGCTGTGCGTGTTCGCGGGGGCGGGGCTGCTGATGGCGGTGTCGACCCGGCTCTCCAACCGGGCCATCAACCGCACGGTGGGCCGGCTCCGCGGGGACCTGCAGGCGAAGCTGTCCCGGCTGCCGCTGTCCTACTTCGACCAGCGGCAGCGCGGTGAGGTGCTCAGCCGCGCGACCAACGACATCGACAACATCGGGCAGACCCTGCAGCAGTCCCTGGGCCAGCTGATCAACTCGCTCCTCACCATCGTGGGCGTGCTGGTGATGATGTTCTGGGTGTCACCCGTGCTGGCCCTGGTCGCGCTGGTCACGGTACCGCTGTCGTTCCTGGTCGCCACCCGGATCGGCAAGCGCTCGCAGCCGCACTTCGTGGCGCAGTGGCGGACGACGGGCGCGCTCAACGCGCACATCGAGGAGATGTACACCGGGCACACGCTGGTGAAGGTGTTCGGGCGGCAGCGGGAGTCGGCGCAGCAGTTCGCCGAGGAGAACGAGCGGCTGTACGAGGCCGGGTTCAAGGCCCAGTTCAACAGCGGGATGATGCAGCCGCTGATGTTCTTCGTCTCCAACCTGAACTACGTGCTGGTGGCGGTGGTGGGCGGGCTGCGGGTGGCCTCGGGCGCGCTGTCGATCGGCGACGTACAGGCCTTCATCCAGTACTCGCGGCAGTTCTCGATGCCGCTGACGCAGGTCGCGTCGATGGCCAACCTCGTGCAGTCCGGCATCGCGTCGGCGGAGCGGGTGTTCGAGCTGCTGGACGCGGAGGAGCAGGAGGCAGACCCGCTGCCGGGCACCGGCGCGCTCCCCGCGGAGCTGCGCGGGCGGGTGGCGCTGGAGAAGGTCTCCTTCCGCTACGACCCGGAGAAGCCGCTGATCGAGGACCTGTCGCTGACGGTGGAGCCCGGGCGTACGGTGGCGATCGTCGGACCGACGGGTGCGGGGAAGACGACGCTGGTGAACCTGCTGATGCGGTTCTACGAGGTGACGGGCGGCCGCATCACGCTGGACGGCGTGGACGTGGCGGAGATGTCGCGGGACGAACTGCGGGCCGGGATCGGGATGGTGCTCCAGGACACCTGGCTGTTCGGGGGCACGATCGCGGACAACATCGCGTACGGCGCCGCGCGGGAGGTGTCGCGGGAGGAGATCGAGGAGGCGGCGCGGGCGGCGCACGCGGACCGGTTCGTGCGGACGCTGCCCGACGGGTACGACACGGTGATCGACGACGAGGGGACGGGGGTGAGCGCGGGCGAGAAGCAGCTGATCACCATTGCGCGGGCGTTCCTCTCGGACCCGGTGATCCTCGTCCTCGACGAGGCGACGAGCTCGGTGGACACCCGGACGGAGGTGCTGATCCAGAAGGCGATGGCGAAGCTCGCCCACGGGCGGACGTCGTTCGTGATCGCGCACCGGCTGTCGACGATCCGGGACGCGGACACGATCCTGGTGATGGAGAACGGGGCGATCGTGGAGCAGGGGGCGCACGAGGAGCTGCTGGCTGCCGGGGGCGCGTACGCGCGGTTGTACGAGGCGCAGTTCGCGCAGGCGGTGACGGAGGTGGACTGAGGGCTGCGCCCCGGACCCCGCTCGAGGAGCGGGGTCCGGGCCGGAGCCCCCTCAGTCCAGGTACCCCCGCAACTGGTCCGCGAAGGCGTGGTCCCGCAGCTTGTTCAGGGTCTTGGACTCGATCTGGCGGATGCGCTCACGCGTCACGCCGAAGATCCGGCCTATCTCCTCCAGCGTGCGCGGACGGCCGTCCACCAGCCCGTACCGCAGCTGCACCACCTTGCGCTCGCGTTCCCCCAGCGTCGACAGGACCGCTTCCAGGTGCTCCCGCAGCAGCAGGAACGCGGCCGACTCCACGGGACTCGTCGCGTCGCCGTCCTCGATCAGGTCGCCGAGCGCGACGTCGTCCTCCTCGCCCACCGGCGCGTGCAGCGACACCGGCTCCTGGGCGAGGCGCAGCACCTCGCTGACGCGCTCGGGCAGGAGGTCCAGGTGGGCGGCCACCTCCTCCGGAGTGGGCTCGTAGCCCCGTTCCTGCAGCATGCGGCGCTGGACGCGGACCACGCGGTTGATCAGCTCCACCACGTGCACGGGCACCCGTATCGTCCGGGCCTGGTCGGCGAGGGCCCGGGACATGGCCTGGCGGATCCACCAGGTCGCGTACGTGGAGAACTTGTAGCCGCGCGCGTAGTCGAACTTCTCCACCGCGCGGATCAGGCCGAGGTTGCCCTCCTGGACCAGGTCCAGCATCGTCAGGCCCCGGCCCACGTACCGCTTGGCGACCGACACGACCAGCCGCAGGTTCGCCTCGATCAGGCGCCGCTTGGCCATGCGGCCCATGACGACCAGTTTGTCGAGGTCCAGGGCGAGCTGGCTGTCCAGGTCGGGAGTGCTGCCCAGCTTGTCCTCCGCGAACAGTCCGGCCTCCACGCGCCGGGCCAGTTCGACCTCCTCGGCGGCCGTCAGGAGGGGGATGCGGCCGATCTCGCGGAGGTACTGGCGGAACAGGTCGGAGGAGGGGCCGCTCGTCTCGGTGCGCGTGCGCGGCAGGTCCGCCGGTTCGACCGGTTCGGGTGCGTCGGCCGGATCGGCCGCGTCCGCCGGGAGTTCGTCGGACTCCGGTGGCGAGTCCTGCGGTTCCGCCTCGGGGTGGTGCGTGACACGGCTCTGCGAGGGCACCGCCGGGATGACGGCGGTCTCCGCGTCGGGCTCCGTACCGTCCGCGGCGGTGTCGGTCTGGGAGAGGGTCTGGGTCTGCACGGGGGCGACCTCCAGGAATGTCGCTGCCAGAGCGTGCGGCAGCGGTACGTCGGGGACGGCGTCGCCGGCCTCGCCGACGGCCCTCCCGTAGTCAGTGAGCGGAACCGCGGGGGTCACGGACCCGTCGGGGACGGGTCGGCCGCGCTCCGAGGACTCAGGCACCGGAACCCAGTGTGGAGTACGACACATCGCCGCCACGAGGGGCGTGCGGTGACTTTTTGAGTCCGGTCCGTGACCGACCGGTTACCCTGACGTTCGGGTGCGCAGCCCTGGCGGGGGCCAAACATGGTGAAGGGCGTACGGAACCGTACGGGGACGTCAGAGCGCTTCCGCGCCGCGTTCCCGGAGCGCCTGGTCGTACTGCTGGAGGACCCAGAGTTCGTTCTGCACGGCGGCGAACTGGGCCGGGTCGGCGTGCTGGCCGAGCCGGGTCAGGGCGCTCTGGACGTCCCGGACCCGGCGTTCGACGGCGCGGCGGCGGACGGTGACGAGCTGCTCGCCCGCATACACCTCGTCGACCGTGCGGCGCATGATCGGCTCCACGGCGAGCTCGGTGACCATCGCGCGGATCGTGTCGTCCGGAGCGGCCTCACGTGCCTGGACGAGGTAGTCCTGCGGTGAGTGGACGCCGTACTCCGCGCCGCCCGCGTCCGCGATCACCTGGCGCACGGCGGCGTACGGGGCGGCGGTGAACTCGTCCACCTCGAAGGCGTCGAACGCCGGGGAGACCAGCTCGGGCCGCTGCAGCGCCAGTTTGAGCAGTTCGCGCTCCGTCTTCGCGGCCGGGTTGCGCAGGGTCAGCGGCGGGCCCGCGAAGGGACGGCCCGGTGCCGCGGCCGTCTCCGGTGCGCGGGCCCGGCTCGGCATCGGCCCGGTGTCCTTGCCCGCGCCGCGCCGCGCCAGGTAGCCGACGCGGTCCACCACGAACTCCGGGTCGAGGATGCCGACCAGCCCCGCGAGTTCGACGGCCATCTCGCGCCGCGCGGTGCGCTCCTTGATGCGGGCGGCCACGGGGGCCGCTTCGTCCAGGGCCGCCGCCCGGCCGCCGGGGGTGTTCAGGTCGTAGCGCCGCACGATCTGCTGGAGCGCGAACTTGAACAGCGGCACGCGCGGCTCGGCCAGGTCCGCGACCGCCGCGTCGCCCTTGGCCAGGCGCAGGTCGCAGGGGTCCATGCCGTCGGGGGCGATCGCGATGTAGGTCTCGGCGGCGAACTTCTGGTCGTCCTCGAAGGCGCGCAGGGCCGCTTTCTGGCCGGCCGCGTCGCCGTCGAAGGTGAAGATGACGCGTGCGCTGCCGTTGTCCATCAGCAGGCGGCGGAGGATCTTGATGTGCTCACCGCCGAAGGACGTGCCGCAGGTGGCGATGGCGGTGGTGACGCCGGCCAGGTGGCAGGCCATGACGTCGGTGTAGCCCTCGACGACGACCGCCCGGCTGGCCTTGGCGATGTCCTTCTTGGCGAGGTCGATGCCGTACAGGACCTGGGACTTCCTGTAGATCGCCGTCTCGGGGGTGTTCAGGTACTTGGGGCCGTTGTCCGCCTCGTACAGCTTGCGGGCGCCGAAGCCGACGACGTCGCCGCCGATGTCGCGGATGGGCCACATCAGGCGGCCGCGGAAGCGGTCGATGGGGCCGCGGCGGCCCTCCTGGGAGAGGCCGGAGAGGACCAGTTCCTTGTCGCTGAAGCCCTTGCCGCGCAGGAAGCGGGTGAGGTGGTCCCATCCCTGCGGGCTGTAGCCGACGCCGAAGTGCTGGGCGGCCCCCTGGTCGAAGCCGCGCTCGGCGAGGAAGGCGCGGCCGGTCTCCGCCTCGGGGCCGGTGGCCAGCTGCTCGGCGTACCACTGGGCGGCCAGCTGGTGGGCCTCGACCAGGCGGATGCGCTCGCCGCGCTGGTGGGCGGGGTTGTAGCCGCCCTCCTCGTAGCGCAGGGTGATGCCGGCCTGGGCGGCGAGGCGCTCGACGGCCTCCGAGAAGGTGAGGTGGTCGACCTTCATCACGAACGTGATGGTGTCGCCACCCTCCTGGCAGCCGAAGCAGTGGAAGAGGCCCTTGCCGGGGCTGACCTGGAAGGACGGCGACTTCTCGTCGTGGAAGGGGCAGAGGCCCTTGAGGTTGCCGCCGCCCGCGTTGCGCAGCTGGAGGTACTCGGAGACCACGGCGTCGATCGGGACCGCGTCCCGTACCGCCTTCACGTCCTCGTCGTTGATCCGTCCTGCCACGCGTGAATTCTACGGGGGCCCGCGGACATCCCCGCCGCCTCCACCGCTAGACGAGCAGACTCTCCAGGGGGACGCGCGGGTCCGCCAGCCGCTCCGCGTCCACCTGGTTCCCGGCACGGATCAGGGACTGGACGGTCTCTGTGACGTCCCACACGTTCACGTTCATCCCGGCCAGCACGCGGCCCTCGCTCACCCAGAACGCGATGAACTCGCGCTTGGCGGCGTCCCCGCGGATGACGACCTCGTCGTACGAGCCGGGCGGCGCCCAGCCGCTGTACTCCATGCCCAGGTCGTACTGGTCGGAGAAGAAGTAGGGCACGCGGTCGTGGACGACGTCCTTGCCGAGCATCGCGTGGGCCGCGGCCGGGCCGCCGTTCAGGGCGTTGGCCCAGTGCTCCACGCGCAGCCGCCGGTCGGCCGGCCCGTGCGGGACGGAGGCGACGTCCCCGGCCGCGAAGATGTGGGGGTCGGAGGTGCGCAGCGTCTCGTCCACCGCGATGCCGCCGCCCAGTTCGCGGTCGGCCAGCGCGAGGCCCGCCGCCTCGGCGAGGGCGACCCGGGGGGCCGCGCCGATCGCGGCGAGCACGTCGTGCGCGAGGTGTTCCTCGCCGTCGTCCGTGCGGGCGGCGAGCACCACGCCGTCCTGGCCGACGATCTCGGTGAGCCGGGCGCCGAAGTGGAAGCGGACGCCGCGCTCGCGGTGCAGCTCGGCGAAGAGGGTGCCGAGCTCGGGGCCGAGCACCCCGTACAGCGGGGTGGGGTCCTGCTCGACGACGGTGACCTCGGCGCCGTACTCGCGGGCCGCCGCCGCGACCTCCAGGCCGATCCAGCCGGCGCCCGCGATGACGATGTGGCCGTTGTCCCGGCCGAGCGAGGCGAGCACGCCCTTCAGGCGTTCGGCGTGGGCGAGCCGGCGCAGGTGGTGGACGCCCGCGAGGTGGGTGCCCGGGACGTCCAGGCGGCGCGGCTCCGCGCCGGTGGCGAGCAGCAGCTTGTCGTAGTGGACGAGGGTGCCGTCGTCGCCGAAGCGGACGGTCCTCGCCGTGCGGTCGATCGCGTCGACGGTCTGGCCGAGGTGCAGTTCGACGTCGTGGCGCGCGTACCAGGACGGCTCGTGCACGAAGACCTTGTCGCGCTCCTGCTTGCCGAGCAGGAAGCCCTTGGAGAGCGGCGGGCGCTCGTACGGGTGGTCACGTTCGTCGCAGATCAGTATCACGCGCCCGGTGAAGCCCTCCGCGCGGAGCGTCTCGGCCGCCTTGGCGCCGGCCAGTCCTCCTCCGACGATGACGAATGTCTGATCCGCGTCGACCACTTGATGCCTCCTGCGGGCGTGTGGGGGATGTCACATGCGAGCGTCCCGCACGGAGCGTGATGCGGGAAGGGGTTGTGGCCCGATCAGGCCACGCAGGGTGACCTTCACCCTGCGTCCGAGTCACTCCCGTCACAGAGAACCACACGCGTCACACGCGGAGTCACGCGGGGCGCTTGCGCGGAGTCACGCGGGTTGCGTGAGCCGCGCGTGCAGCGAGCGCGCCGACACGTCGGTGAGCGAGGCGATCTGATCGACGATCACCCGCTTGCGGGCACGGTCGTCGGGCGCCGCGTCGAACAGCGCGCGGAACTGCGGCTCGAGCCCGGCGGGCGCGCGGGCGGTGAGCGCCTCGGCCAGTTCGGCCACGACGATCCGCTGGTCGGCGCGGAGCCGCTCCTGCTCGGCGCGCTGCATCACGTACAGGTCGGCCACGGCCTTGAGCACGGCGCACTCCAGCCGGGCCGCGCGCGGCACGACGAGTTCGGCGGCGTACCGGGTCAGGCGCCCGCTCCCCCACGCGGCGCGCGTGGCGCCCTCGGCGGCCAGGCAGAAGCGGCCGATGAGCTGGCTGGTGGCGTCCTTCAGCCGGGCCTGGGCGACGGCCGTGCCGTCGTAGCCGTGCGGCCACCACTCCTGGTCCAGGAGGCGGTCCAGGGCCTCGGCGAGCTCGGCGGGGTCGGTGCCGGCGGGCGCGTACCGGGCGGCCGCCACCGCGAAGACCGCCTGCCGCTCGGGCTCGGCGTGCAGACAGGCCGGCTCGATGTGGCCGGCGTGCAGGCCGTCCTCGATGTCGTGCACCGAGTACGCCACGTCGTCCGACCAGTCCATGACCTGCGCCTCGAAGCAGGTGCGGTGGCCCGGGGCGCCCTTGCGGATCCAGTCGAAGACCGGCCGGTCGTCCTCGTACACCCCGAACTTCGGCGAGGCCGGGTCGGCGGGGTGGGCGCCGCGCGGCCAGGGGTACTTGGTGGCGGCGTCGAGGGCGGCGCGGGAGAGGTTGAGGCCGACGCTGACGAGGTCCCCGGAGGCGGGGTCGGTGCTGAAACGCTTCGGCTCGATGCGGGTGAGCAGGCGCAGGGACTGGGCGTTGCCCTCGAAGCCGCCGCAGTCCTCGGCGAACTCGTTGAGCGCCTGTTCGCCGTTGTGCCCGAAGGGCGGGTGCCCGAGGTCGTGGGAGAGGCAGGCCGCCTCGACGAGGTCCGGGTCGCAGCCGAGGGCGGCCCCCAGCTCGCGGCCCACCTGCGCGCACTCCAGGGAGTGGGTGAGGCGGGTGCGGGGGCTGGCGTCCCAGGCCGGGGTCCTGGTGCCGGGTGTGACGACCTGGGTCTTGCCGGCCAGCCGGCGCAGCGCCGCGGAGTGCAGGACGCGGGCGCGGTCGCGCTGGAAGGCGGTGCGGCCGGGGCGTTTGTCGGGCTCCGCGGCCCAGCGCTCGACGGCTGCCTCGTCGTAGCCGCCGGGGGCGACGGTGAGCTCGTGCGAACCGTTCGCGTGCGGGGGTTCCGCCGCGTGTCCGGGTGCGGTGCCGTGGGCCTTCGGTGCGGTGCCTGCCATGCCCCGACAGTAGACGCAGCGGCCGGTGAACGGGACGGCCGATCCGGCCGGTCAGACGGAAGTCAGCACCGGTGCCGGGACCGTGGCGGTGCTCGCGCGGGCCCGGTCGTAGCGGTGGAGGACGAGGCGGGCCAGGGCCGGGTGGGCGCCGAGCGGGTCGGCGGCGATGCCGGGGGCCGCCTCGGCGCACTCGGTGGCGAACCGCCCGGGTGCCGTGAAGTACGAGGCGACGGCGGTCCGGTGGCGGCCCCGGGCGGCGAGGGCGCGCACGGCCCCGTCGACGGTGGGCGCGGCGGCGGAGGCGTACGCGGGGACGACCGGGACCCCGAGACGGTCGGCCAGGAGCGCGGCGGTGCGGCCGGTGTCGGCGGCCGCGTCGGGGTCGCGTGATCCGGCGGCGGCGAGGACGACG
>NZ_JAVRHI010000354.1:0-16402 GCF_034105845.1 Streptomyces sp. CRN 30
GGCGGGGGGGCGGGGGCGGGGCGGGCCGCGGCGACGGCGCCGGGCGGTGGGCCCGGCGGGCCGGGGCGCGGAGGGCGGGCTCCAGGAGATCCTGGTCGGCCGTCTCCGCGGTGACGGCGAACGCGGGTGCCGTGCCGGCCCCGGTGTGGGCGACCGGCAGGAACAGGGCGAGGAGCAGGACGAGCACCCGCGGCCAGGCGCACCGGCGTACGGTGCGCTGGGCATGCGGGCGGGGGCTCATGGGAGGTGACCTCCCCCACCCGGGCGCGCGACTCGTCCCGTCGGCCCGGGGAACCACCCGTTCGGCCCAACGGGTCTGCTCCGTGTGGGCGTACGGACGTGCAGGTGTACGGGCGGCCTGTTGGTCCGGCGCCGGAGAAGGTCAGTCCGCGCGCCAGTACCCGAGCGCGTTCACCCGCTGCTTGGGCAGGGCCAGTTCCTTGCGGAAGTACGCCGACAGGGACCGGGTGGTGGCCGTGTCGCAGGCGATCCACACGTACGGGTCCGGGGCGCCGCCGAGCAGTTCCGGCGCGTCCGCCCGCACCCGGGCCACCAGGTGGGCGCCCCGGTCGAGGCGGGGGACGGGGCGGAGGTCGTGGCGGGACGGGTCCACGCGCAAGGGCAGGCCGTCGGTCCCGTCCGTGCCGTCGGTGCCGGCCGTCGTCTCGAACCAGACCGTCGCCGGGGCGTCGGGCAGGGCGCCGAGGAGGGAGTTGAGGGCGGGCAGGGAGGCGGGGTCGCCGATCGCCAGGACGTGGGACGGCGCCGGGTCGGGGTCCGTGAAGCCGGTGCCGTGGACGGTCGCCTCGACGGTGTCACCCGGCCGCGCGCTCCGCGCCCAGTCGCTCGCGCGTCCCTCGTGCAGAGCGAACTCCAGGCTGAAGGTGCCCGCGGCCGGGTCGGGGTCGACCAGCGTGTACGCCCGCTGGTGCGGCTTGCCCCCGTCGTCGAACCACAGCCGCACCCACATCGTCGGGTGCACTCCGGTCGCGGCGAGCATGCCGCCGTCGGTGAGGTGCAGCCGGCGGTAGTGCGGAGTGACGTCCTCCGCCCCCGTCACCGTGAGGACGAAGTCCTTGGCGCGCAGCAGCTTCAGGACCGCGCCCTCCCAGCCGTGCCGCCCCTGCCCCATCGCGTCCTCACCCTTCACGTACGATTCCGCCACAGCCGGACAACTTAGGTGAGCCTAACTTAAGACTCAGGGGTGACAAGGGTGAGGAACGAGATCCACCGCGATGCGTGGGGCATCCCGCATCTGCGCGCCGGTGACGCACACGCGCTCGCTCACGCCCAGGGGCTCGTCACCGCCCTGGACCGGGCCTGGCAACTGGAGGTGGAGCGCCACCGCGCGCAGGGCACCTCGGCCTCCTTCCTCGGCGCCGGGTCCGTGGCCTGGGACGTCTTCGCGCGCCGGGCGCGCCTCGACGACACCGCGAGACGCTGCTGGCGAGCGCTGGAGGAGGGCGACCCGGAGACGGCCGACTGGGTGCGGTCGTACGTCCGTGGCGTCAACGCGGGGCTCGCCGAAGGGGCCCGCCGCGCACCCGAGTTCGCCAGGACCGGGCTCGCCCCCGGCCACTGGGAGCCCTGGCACCCGCTCGGCGTCTGGCTCGGTACCCACGTCCTGTTCGCCGGGTTCCCCGCCAAGCTCTGGCGCGAGGAGGTCGTACGGCACCTGGGCGCCGGCGCCGTCGGGCTGTTCGCCACCGACGGGCCGGGCACCGCGGGCAGCAACGGCTGGCTGGTGGCCGGGGCGCGCACCGCCTCCGGGCAGGCCGTCCTCGCGGGCGACCCGCACCGCTTCATCGAGGATCCCGGCGTCTACCAGCAGATACGGCTGGCCTGCCCCGAGTTCGACGTCGTCGGACTCGCCGTCCCGGGCATGCCCGGCATCGCGCACTTCGGGCACGCGGGCACGGTGGCCTGGTCGATCACCAACGCCATGGCCGACTACCAGGACCTGTACCGGGAACGGCTGCGGCGCACGGACACCGGCGGCGTCGAGGCGCTCGACCCGGACGGGCGGTGGCGGCCCGCGGCCCGGCACACCGAGTCCGTGGAGGTCGCGGAAGTGCGGCAGCAGGGGGGCGCGCCGGTCGAGGTCGAGGTCGTCGAGACCGCGCGCGGACCGGTCGTCATCGGCGGGCCCGACGACGGCGACCTGGAGCCGGTGAGCCTGCGCTGTCCGTCCCGCGTCACCGGGAACCTCGGTCTCGGCGCCCTGCTGCCGCTGCTGCGCGCCCGCCGGGTCGCCGACATCGACCGGGCGTTCGACCGGTGGGCCGAGCCCGTGAACGTCGTCCAGGCCGCCGACACCGAGGGCGGGCTGCTGCACCGGGTGGCGGGCCGGGTCCCGCTCCGCCACCCGGACAACAGCGTGCGCGTCGTCCCTGCCTGGGAACCCGGCCACGAATGGCGCGGCTGGCACGAGACACCCCGCGGCACCGTCGACGGCGGCGTCGCGGTCATGGCGAACCAGCGCGGCCCGGCGTCCCCCTTGGGCGTCGAGTTCGCCCCGCCGCACCGCGCCCACCGCATCCGGGAGCTGCTGCGCGAGAGGCCCGGTCCCGTCTGGACGGCCGCCGACATGCCCGCCCTCCACATGGACACCCTCCTGGCCTCCGCCGGCCCCCTGCTGGACCGGCTGGCCTCGCTGGACGGACTGAGCCCGGCGGCCGACGCGCTGCGCGGCCGGCTGCTGCGCTGGGACCGCCGGATGGAGGCCGGCAGCACCGGGGCGGCGCTGTACGCGGCGCTGCGCGGCGCCGTCGTCCGGCGGCTGGCCGCCGCGCCCCCCTTCGCCGCGCTGGCCACCCCGCCGGCGTACCCGGAGGTCTTCCTCCCCTGGCTGTCCCTCACCGTCCGCGTCGGGTACGCCCTCGAACACCTGCTCAGGGCCGAGGAGCTGTACGGCATCGACCGCGCCGCGCTCGTGCGGGAGGCGGCCGAGGAACTGGCCGCGGCGGGTACCGGGTCCGGCCCGTGGGGCGACACGCACCGCCTCGCCGCCTGGCGCGCGCTCGACGGCACGGCGTACGCCGCCCCCGGCACACCCGCCGATGAACCAGGACTCTCCGGCGACCACGACTGCGTGCTGTGCACCTCCACCGTGCCCGGCGTCACCGATCTGAGCGCGCGCGGGCCCGCCGCCCGGTTCGTCTGGGACCTGGCCCGCCGCGAGGACAGCCTGTGGGTGGTGCCGTTCGGCGCCTCGGGCGTCCCGGGCTCCGCCCACCACCGTGACCAGCTCCCCCTGTGGCTGGAGGGGCACCTCGTCCCGGTCGTCACCGACTGGGACCTGCTGACCGAGGAGAAGCATGACCACGACCTCTGAACCCACCGCGCTCCCCGACCCGTACGCCGCCCGCGGGGCCGTCCACGAGCAGGTGGTCGACGGCTTCGGCACCGTCCGCCTGCTGCCGCTCGACCCGGCGGCCGACAGCGACGTGGTGCACCGCTGGGTGAGCGAGGAGCGCGCGTCCTTCTGGGGCATGAACGGGCTGACGGAGGAGCAGGTCCGGGACGTCTACGCGCACATGGACACGCTCGACACCCACCACGCCCTCCTCGCGCTGCGGGACGGCGAACCGGTCGCGCTCCTCCAGACGTACGAGCCGGCGGCCGACCGGGTGGGCGAGTGCTACGAGGTACGGCCCGGTGACATCGGCGTCCACGTGCTGCTCGCGCCGTCCGGCGCGGCGGGCGGGCGGCCCGGCTGGTCGGCCGCCCTCCTGTCCGCCTTCACGACGTACGTTTTGGCCGTCCTGGACCGGCGGCGCGTCGTCGTCGACCCGGACGCGCGCAACGAGAAGGCCGTCGCCCGCTTCCTGCGGCAGGGCTTCGAGGCCGGACCGGCCGTCGTCCTGCCCGAGGTCGACCTGCCGGACGTGTACCTGCCGGAGAAGCACGCGCAACTCGCCTTCCTCACCAGGGAGAAGGCGTTCGGGCGACGGGAGACCGATACCGTGACCGGGTGACCCCCGACGAGCTCGTCGCCCACTTCGGGCTGGAGCCGATCCCCCGCGAGGGCGGCCTCTTCCGGCAGACGTGGGCCGGACCCGAGCGCCCCGACGGCCGGCCGGAGGGCACCGCGATCGTCGCCCTCCTCACCGGTGCGCCGGACGACTTCTCCGCGCTGCACCGGCTGCCCACGGACGAGGTGTGGCACCACTACCTCGGCGACCCGCTGGAGATGCTGCTGCTCGCGCCCGACGGCTCGTCCCGCACGGCCGTGCTCGGGCCGGACGTGCTCGGCGGCCAGTCCGTGCAGCTCACCGTGGACGCCGGCACCTGGATGGGCGCGCGGGTCGTCGCGGGCGGCGCGTGGACGCTCTTCGGCTGCACGATGGCGCCCGGCTTCACCCCCGGCGGCTACGAGCACGGGGACGCGGACGGGCTGAGCGCGCGGTACCCGGCCGAAGCGGACCTGATCGCCGGACTGACCCGGCCGTGACATGAGCGGCGGGTAAGCGGTCCCCGCACGGCCCACCTGGTGAAACCCCCACCGCCGGGGTGAACGGCACCGGCGTCGCGTCCGTACCTGTTCCGGAACCAGGTAGGGGTACAGGTGCAGGCACGGATCCGGAGACGCGAACGTGGGCCGACCGAGGGACGACGGGCGTGAGGGGCGTGAGGGGCGCAGGAGCGGACGACGTGGGGCCGAGCGCCTGGTGCTGCTGGGCGCCGTACTGGTCCTGCTGCTCCTCGGCGGCTCGGCACCGGCGTCCGCGCACGCCGCGCTCAAGGGGAGCGACCCCCCGGACGGCACCGTCCTGAAGACGGCGCCCCGGCACGTCACCCTCACCTTCACCGAGTCGGTCAGCCTCCTCGACGACTCCCTGCGCGTCTTCGACCCGGACAACCGGCCCGTGCGCACGGGGGAGGCGGGGCGCGCGGACGGCCGCTCCGAGACGGTGCGCGCGACCCTGCCCGCCGGTCTCGCCCGGGGCACGTACACGATCGCCTGGCGGGTCGTCTCCGCGGACAGCCATCCCGTCTCGGGCGCCCTGCTCTTCTCGGTGGGCGCGCCCTCCGCGACCAAGGCCCCGCCCACCGCCCCCACGGAGGACCCGGCCACCGCCTCACTGCACAACCTGGCCCGCTACGCCGCGTACGGCGGACTGGCGCTCCTCATCGGCGTGTTCGTCCTCAGGGCGGTGACCGGCGCCCCCACCGCGCCGCTCCGTGGGCTGGTGACGGCCGGCTGGTGGGCGCTGACCGCCGCCACGGTGCTCCTGCTCCTGCTGCGCGGCCCGTACGAGCGGGGCTCCGGCCCCGCGGACGCCCTCGACCCCGCCGTACTGGCGCAGACGGCGACGAGCAGGCCGGGCCTCGCGCTGCTCGCCCGGCTGGGGCTGCTGGCGGGGGCGTACCTCCTCGTCCGCCGGTCCGGTGCGGCGGGCGGGCGAGAGCGGGGGACACGCGTCGGCGGCATCGCGCTCTCCGTCGGGCTGGCCCTCACCTGGGCCGCCGCCGAGCACGCCTCCGCCGGCATCCAGGTCCCCGCGGCCATGACCTCGTCCGTGCTGCACCTGCTCGCCATGGCGGTCTGGCTGGGCGGACTCACGGCCCTGCTCACCGTCCTCCACCGCGCCCCCGGCGCGCTCACCGCCACCGCAGTCGCCCGCTTCTCCCGGCTCGCCCTCGGCGCGGTGACCGTGCTGGTCGTCACCGGCGTCTACCAGTCGTGGCGGGGCCTCGGCTCCTGGCACGCGTTCACGGCGACGACGTACGGAAAGCTGCTGCTGGCCAAGTGCGGTGCGGTGCTGCTGCTCCTGGTGGCCGCGGGCTTCTCCCGGCGGTGGACCGCGCGGTGGCTGGCGGCGGCGGGGGAGGGCGCGGACGACCGTCACCGGGGCGCCCTGCGCCGGTCCGTCCTCGCGGAGTGCGCGGTCGCCGTCGTCGTCCTCGTCTTCACCACCGTGCTCACCAGCACGCTGCCCGGCCGGGCGGAGGCCGAGTCCGCCGCGGCGAACGGGGCGTCCGGGGCCGCGGCGCCCGGCGGGTCCACAGCCTCCAGCAGCCTCGTCCCCTTCGACGTCGGTACGCCGAACGGACACGGCAAGGTGCAGATCGACCTCGGGCCCGGACGCGTCGGCCCCAACACAGTGCAGGCCGTGGTCTTCGGCCCCGACGGCGGCATCTCGACCGTCCCGGAGGTCCGCCTCACCTTCACGCTGCGCGCCCAGGACGTCGGCCCGATCGACGCCCGGCTGGAGAACAAGGGCGGCTACTGGGGGACGGAGGACCTCCGCCTCCCGCTGCCCGGCACCTGGACCATGAAGATCACGGTGCGGACGACGGACATCGACCAGGTGACGGTGGAGAAGGACGTACGGGTCGGTCAGTGAGCGGCCGGTGCGGGGACGAGCAGCCGGCGCATGGCCTCGGCGGCGCGTACGGCGGCGTCCCCGCAGCAGTTGTTGAAGAGCACGTGCAGTTCGTCGGCCTGCTCGGCCGCGCGCCGCAACCGCGGCACCCACGCCCCGAGTTCGGACGGGGTGTACGCGTGGCGGAAACGGTCCTCCTTGCTCCCGGTCCCCCACGCGGCGCTCCGGCCGTGGAACCGTACGACGGCGAGGGCGGAGCGGGTGACGGGCACCAGCGGCGGGAGGGAGCCGGACAGCCCCTGGACCACGTCCACGCCCACGGCACTCACGCCGAGACCGGAGAGCAACGCGCAGGTGGCGTCGTACTGTTCGGCGGCCCACCACCCGGGGTGCCGGAACTCCACGGAGAGGGGCAGGCCGGACGTCCGCGCGGCGCACTCCTGGAGCGTCTCCTCGGCCCCCGGGCCGGGCGCGAACCACGGCGGGAACTGGAACAGCACGGCGCCGAGCCGCCCGGCCTCCCGGAGCGGTTCGACGGCCGCCGCGAACCGCTCCCCCACCTCGTCCAGCAGCGCGGCCCCGGCGCGCCCGCGCCGCAGGGCGGCGAGGTCCCCCTCGCCGAGGCGCGACCGCAGGTCGGCGGGGAGCGCCTGCGCGCGCGTGGGATGCCCCGTCAGCAGGGAGAACGCCTTGACGTCGAAGCGGAAGCCGGGGGGCGTCCGCTCCACCCACAGCAGGCTGTTGCGGCGGCTGGGCAACGCGTAGTACGAGGAGTCCACCTCCACCAGGGGGAACCGGGACGCGTAGTACCGCAGCCGCCCCTCGGCGTCCCGCATACCGCGCGGGTACCAGCCGCTGCCCACCAGTTCACGGTCGGTCCACGAACACGCTCCGACCCGGATGTCAGTTCCCATGGCAGCCGGTTACCCCGGGGGACGGCGGTCTGTCGTACCGTCCCCCGGGCCCGGTCGCGGTGGTCGCGGTGGTCGCCCCGCGTCACTCCGTCGCCGTGGGCCGCCGTGACTCCGCCATCGCCCCGTCCACGCCGGTCAGCGGCCGCAACCGGTAGCCGTACGCGTAAGTGCGGCTCGCGGGCAGCTTGAACTCGTCGTGGGTGTGCGCGCCCCAGCTGTTGTCGCCGCCCACGCCCATCTGCCGGTGGTTGACCCGCAGGACGACCTCCTCGCGGGGGTCCAGCTGGTAGTCGTGCCGCACCCCCGTCGACAGGTCCTCCGGGGTGAGGTGCGAGGCGTTGACCTCCAGCAGCGGCGCGTCGGAGAGCACGTCACCGGAGACGAGCAGCCCCGTGCCGTCCCGCCCGGTCAGCGCGATCCAGCGCACGTCGGTCCTGTTGCCGTTCTCCTGCGGGCGGATGTACGGGGTCCACTGCCCGGCGACGGTCCCGGAGTACACGCCCACGTCGGTGCCGGTGTTGCGGTCCCAGTAGTTCTCCTCGGGGCCGCGCCCGTACCAGCGCAGGCGGTCGAGGCGGCCCGGCAGGAACAGCAGGGTGCCCACCTCCGGGAGGTACGGCAGGCTCGCCGCGCCCGGGTCCAGCGTGTGCTCGACCTTGATCTCGCCGTTGCCGAAGACCGTGCAGGTGGTGGTGTACGAGGAGGGGACGGTGGTGGGCAGGGTGCCGGCGACGCGGATCTCGACGGCCCGGTCGCGCAGGGCGCGCACCCGCACGTCCGTCACCTCGCGGCGGGCGCCCGCGTCGCGCCAGGTCTGGTTGCGGGTGTGCTGGCCGTTGCCGCGGTCGTTGTCGACCGGCGCGCGCCAGTAGTTCGGCACCGGCCCCGCGGTGATCAGCCGGGCGCCCCCGACCTCGTACGAGGTGATGACGCCGCTCGCCCTGTCGACGGTGACGGAGAAGTCCCGGCCCGTGACGGTGACGGAAGCGTCGCCGTCCGCGTACCGCAGCGCCGGGACCTCACCGAGCGGTACGGGGGTCACGGGCGGGCCGCCCGCGTCCACGGCGAGCTGCTGCCGGGCCACCTCGAAGCCGGCCTTCGCCCACTGGGTGGCCTCCTTGGTGGTGAAGGAGAGCACCAGGAAGTACTCGGTGCCCGGCGCGGAGCGGGCCGGCAGCCGGTACGGGACGGTGATCTCCTTGGCGGACAGCGGGTCCACGTCCAGCTGGGCGCGGGTCAGCGTGCCGCGCCGCACCACCTCGCCGTCGGCGAGGAGCGACCAGCGCCCGTCGAACGCGCGCAGGTTGGTGAAGAGGTGCTCGTTGGTGAGGGTGACCGTCCTCGACGTGGCGCCGAGGGTGCCGCCCGCGGTGGCCGGGGCGGCGTGGATCGCCTGGTAGACCTGCTTGACCTCGGCGGCCTTGCCGGTGAGGCCGCGGTCGGCGAGGACGACGCCGTCGGCCACGAAGGCCCCGTCGTTGGGGTTGTCGCCCCAGTCGCCGCCGTACGCGAAGAAGGAGCGCTCGCGGGGCCGCTTCTCGTCGACCTCCACGGTGGCCGCGTCGAACCAGAACCGCACGCCGTCGCCGTCGGGACCGCGGCTGTCGGCGGCCCCGGGAGCCAGTTCGGCGGCGGTCAGCGCGCGGGCGTACACGCGCGCCCGCCGGATCGTGCCGCTGAACTCCCGGGTCGGGTTGTCCACGTCGGTGGCGAGCGAGAGGGGAGCGGTGTTGACGTCGGGCCCCCGGGTGGCGGTCCGCGTGGCCCTGACCCGGCCGTCGACGTGGAGGGTGAGGGTGCCCGCCGCCGCGTCGTACACCCCCGCGACGTGGTGCTCGCGCCCCGTCCAGTCGTCGGGGAGCGCCCAGCTCGCGGTGGCCCACTGGCCGCCGCCGTACAGGAAGAACTCCAGCTGCCGGTCGGTCTGCTTCAGGGCGTACTGGGTGTCGCCCTTGGCCAGGACCGGCTGGTGGAAGCCGGTCACGTGCGGGGTGATCCAGGCTTCGAGGGTGAGGGAGCCGGTGAGGTCGAGGCCCTCGTCGCGGGCGAAGACGGTGCCGCCGGTCAGACCCTCGCGGCGGTCGAAGGTGCCGCTCGCGTTCTGGATCTCACCGCGCAGCCGGGCGGGCCCCGTCTCGGTGAACAGGGTGCGGACCGGGGTGGGCGTGGTCAGGGACTGGTCGGCGAAGTCCCAGATCCAGCCGCCCTGGAGCACGTCGTGGCGGCGCACGACGTCCCAGTACTTCTTGAGGTTGCCGGTCGAGTTCCCCATCGAGTGCGCGTACTCGATCATGACGTAGGGCCGGGTGTCGGACGTGTCCTTCGCACGTTCCTCGACGCGCTGCGGGCTCTCGTACATCCGCGAACGGATGTCGCTGATCCCCGGCCGGTCGTCGCCCTCGTACTGGATGACGCGGGTGTCGTCGTACGAGCGGATCCAGTCGTGCATGGCGGTGAACGTGCTGCCGGTGCCGGCCTCGTTGCCGAGCGACCAGATGACGACCGAGGCGTGGTTCTTGTCGCGGTGGACCATGTTCCGGGCGCGGGCCACACAGGCCGCGCTCCACTCCGGGTGGTTCCCCGGGTACTCGTCGCGGACGCCGTGGGTCTCGAGGTTCGTCTCGTCGACGAGGTAGAGACCGTACTCGTCGGCGAGCTCGTACCAGAGCGGGTTGTTCGGGTAGTGCGAGGTGCGGACGCTGTTCATGTTGAGCCGCTTGACGATCTCGATGTCCTTGACCATGTCCGCGCGCGTGAGGGCGGTGCCGCGGTCGGGGTGCATCTCGTGGCGGTTGGTGCCGCGGAGGGAGACGGGCTGGCCGTTGATGCGCATCAGCCCGTCCTTCAGCGCGAACTCGCGCAGGCCCACCCGGTGCGAGACCGTCTCGACCACCTTCCCCGCCGGATCGCGCAACCGCAGCACCGCGGTGTAGAGGTACGGGTCCTCGGCCGACCACAGCCGGGGCGCGGGCACCGCCCGGGAGGCCCGTACGGTCACGTCCTCGCCGGCCGGCGCGGAGGCGAGGTCGGCGTCCTGCCGCAGCGGCCGCGGCCAGACGGCGTGCCCGCGCGCGTCGTAGAGCTGCGTCTCGACGGCGTACCGGCCGGTCCGGGTCCCGTCGTAGGCGCGCACGCTCGCGGTGACCGCCAGCTCGGCGGATCGGTAGCCGTCGCCCAGCGGGGTGTCCAGCCTGAAGTCGCGCAGGTGGACGGTGGGGGTCGAGTACAGGTAGACGGACCGGAAGATCCCGCTCAGCCGGATCATGTCCTGGTCCTCGAGCCAGTCGCCGTCGGAGTACCGGTACACCTCCACCGCGATCTGGTTGGTGCCGGGCTTCAGGTACGGGGTGATGTCGTACTCCGCGGGGGTGTACGAGTCCTCGTGGTAGCCCGCCAGCTGCCCGTTGATCCACACGTAGTGGGCCGACTTCACGCCCTCGAAGTGCAGGAAGGTCCGCCGCCCCGACCACCCCTTCGGCACCGTGAAGGTCCGTCTGTACTGGCCCACGGGGTTGTACCGGGTCGGCGCGGCCGGCGGCCGCGCGTCCTCCCCGAGGCCGTTGGGGCCCCACCACGGGTAGGTGATGTTGATGTAGATCGGGAAGTCGTGGCCGTGCAGCTGCCAGGCGGAGGGCACCGGGATCGTGTCCCATCCCGAGTCGTCCAGGTCGGTGCGGTGGAAGTCCTCGTCCCGGTCGGCGGGCCGGTCGGTGTGGGCGAACCTCCACTTCCCGTCGAGGCTCAGGCGGTAGGGCGAGCGCGTCCGGTCTCCGGTGAGGGCCTGCTGGACGGTCTCGTACGGCATGAGCGTGGCGTGGGGCGGCTCGGTCCCGACCTGGAAGACGGCGAAGCCGTCGTTCCACTCGGGCGGCGCGGTCCCGTCGGCGGCCGTCGTTCCGGGACGTCCCGCCGCGTACGCCGCGAGGGGCGAGGCGGACAGGGAGAGGGCGCCGAGGAGGGCGACTCCGCCCTCCAGGAGCCGACGGCGGCTGACGGGCGGCCGCGGTGCGGCGGCGGGGTACGCGGGGGACACCGGTGAGTCGTGCGGGTGCGGGTGCGAAGCGTGCGGGTGCGACATGAACTCGGCCTTCCTCGGCAGTTCGCGCGGTCGACGACGTACGGAACTCACAGCCCGGAGGCACGGGTCACACGGGTCGCACGGGAAACACCCGTCCCCGAGGCAGCATCACCCTAGGACCCGCACACAATCGGAGCAATAACGCCGTCGGACTCTGTGTGTTCCTGAGGGGACCCCGGTCCGGGCCCCGTCGGCACCCGATCGGGGCGGGCACAGGATGTCGGGTCCGGCAGGGTGGTCCCTCCCTAGCGTGGTGCACGTAAAAGGAAGGAGAAGCCGGTGCTGGAGCGGCTGAACCAGGCCATGGAACACATCGAGCGGCACCTCGACGGGACCGTCGACGTGGCCGAGCTCGCGCGGACCGCCGTCACCTCGGAGTACCACTTCCGGCGGCTGTTCTCCGCGCTGGCCGGCATACCGCTGTCCGAGTACGTCCGACGGCGGCGGCTGACGGTCGCCGGCGCGGAGGTGCTCGACGGGCGGCGGACGCTGCTGGAGATCGCCGTGCGGTACGGCTACGGCTCGGGCGAGGCGTTCGCCCGCGCGTTCCGCGCCGTGCACGGCGTCGGCCCCGGCGAGGCACGGCGCGGCGGAGCGACGCTGCGCTCCCAGCCCCGGATGTCCTTCCGCCTCGTCGTCGAAGGGAGCACGGACATGCGGTACCGGATCGTGGAGAAGCAGGAGGCGCGGGTGGTGGGGAGGAAGGCGCGCGTGCCCCTCGTCCACGAGGGGCTGAACCCGGCGATCACCGAGTTCGTACGGAGCCTCGGCCAGGACACCCTGCGCCGGATCGAGGCCCTCTCGGACCAGGAGCCGCGCGGTCTCGTCAGCGTCAGCGCCGACCTGGACGAGAGCCGCGCGGAGGGCACCGGACTCGACTACTACCAGGGGGTGGTGACCGGGGCGGACGTGCCCGAGGACATGGACAGCATCACGGCGCCCGCGGGCTCGTGGGCGGTCTTCGAGAGCTCGGGCCGCTTCCCGGAGACGATCCAGTACCTGTGGCGGGACGTCTTCACCCAGTGGTTCCCGTCCAACCCGTACCGCAGCCGGCCGGGCCCGGAGATCCTGCGGGCCCGGGTCTCCGCCGACGGCACGGAGGCCGAGGCGGAACTGTGGATCCCCGTGGAGCGGACCACGGGCTGAGCACCTCCGTCCCGGGTGGCTCAGACGGTGCGGCGCAGCCAGTCCTCGAAGCGGGTCCCGGCCAGGTGGGCGCGGCCTTCGTCGGGGACGAGGCTGCGCTCGGTCGGTACGGACCCGAAGTAGCGTGCGCCCGGATCGGCCACGACCGTGCGCGCGTCGTGCCACGCGCGCAGCGCCTCGGCGATGAACTCGTCGAAGCGGAACCGCTCGGGCCCGGCCACCTCGGTGGTGCTCTTCGACGGCCCCGCCACGGCTGCCGCACAGACCGCTTCGGCGACGTCGTCGGCCGCGACGGGCTGGAGGAGCACGGGCGGCACCCGCACGGTGGTGCCCTCGGTGGCGGCGTCGGCGATGCCCTTGGCGAACTCGAAGAACTGCGTGGCCCGGACGATCGAATAGGGGATCGAGCTCCGCTTGACCAGCTGCTCCTGGGCCAGCTTGGCCCGGAAGTAGCCGTTGTCGGGCTCGTTCTCCAGGCCCACGATCGACAGGGCCACGTGGTGCGTCACGCCCGCCGCGGCCTCGGCGGCCAGCAGGTTGCGGGTGGAGACGGTGAAGAAGTCCAGCACCGCCTTGTCCTCGAAGGAGGGCGAGTTGGCCACGTCCACGACGGCCCGGGCCCCGTCGAGCACGGCGGCCAGGCCCTCGCCGGTGAGGGTGTCGACGCCCGTACCGGGCGCGGCGGGCACCGCCTCGTGCCCACGCTCGCGCAGCCTGCCGACCACCTTGCCGCCGATGAGGCCGGTGCCTCCGATCACCACGGTCTTCACGCCGCACACTCCTGGGTCTCGAACTTCTCGGGGGCCATCGGGTCCGGGGACTCAGGTGTCGCGTCCCGGTGGCAGGTCAGGAGGTCCGGGGTGCGCGCAGGTGCGCACGCCGCTTCAGCTCGTCGTCGTCGACCAGGACCAGCATGGGCTGACCGGGCGCGCAGAACATGGTGACGAGGAAACGGAGCCGGGTGTCGGTGCGGTGGTTGCCGTCCTGGTAGTGGATGACGTCCCCGCCGGGTTCCCAGAACGTCTCCCCGGCGCGGACGATCCGTACCGGCTCGCCCTCCAGTTCGAAGCGCATCTCGCCCTCCAGTACGTAGCCGAAGGCCGGCCCGGAGTGGCGGTGCGGCGGGGTGCCCGGGTCGCCGGGCGGGAACTCGACGTGGACGGTCATCGCGTGCGCGCCCTCCGGTACGGCGGGCGGGGTGGCCTCCTGCAGCACGGTGACCGCGTTCTTCCAGGCCTCCGAGCGTGCGTGGTCGTGGTTGTCGGGCATGACGGGTGCCTCCCTTACCTGCCTGCTTCCCCTGCGGCCAGGGCGGTCCTCAGCACCTCGGCGGCCTGCGCGGTGGCGGCGCGGGCGGCGCGGGTGTCGCGCAGCGGGTGGAGCATCATGAAGTCGTGCACGGCGCCGTTGTAACGGACGCCGGTGGTCGGCACGCCGGCCAGGGTGAGCTTGCGGGCGTAGGCCTCGCCCTCGTCGCGCAGCACGTCGTTCTCGTCGACGAGCACGAACGCGGGCGGCAGGCCCCGCAGCTCCTCGACGGAGGCCCGCAGCGGCGAGGCGGTGATCTCGGCGCGCTGCGCGGGGTCGGTGGTGTAGCAGTCCCAGAACCAGGCCATGGCCGCGGCGGTCAGGTACGGTCCGTCGGCGAACTCGCGGTAACTGGCGGTGTCCTGGGCGGCGTCGGTGACCGGGTAGTACAGCGACTGGTGCGTGAACCGCACGTCGCCGCGCCGTTTGGCCAGCAGCGTCAGCGCGGCGGACATGTTGCCGCCGACCGAGTCGCCGGCCACCGCCAGCCGGGAGGCGTCGAGGCCCGCGCCGGCGCCCTCGGCGGTGATCCACCGGGCGGTCGCGTACGCCTGTTCGAGGGCGACCGGGTAGCGGGCCTCGGGCGAGCGGTCGTACTCGACGAAGACGAGCGCGGCGCGCGCCCCCACGGCCAGCTCGCGGACGAGGCGGTCGTGGGTGGCGGCGTTGCCCAGCACCCAGCCGCCGCCGTGCACGTACAGGACGGCCGGCAGCGTCCCGGCCACCCCGGCCGGCCTGACGACCCGCACCCGCACGTCACCGGACCCGGCCGGCACGGTGATCCACTCCTCGTCGACGTCCGGTACGGGCACCGACGCGGCCTGGATGTCGTCGAGGACCTTCCTGGCCCCCTCGGGCCCCAGCTCGTGGAGGAACGGCGGCGTCGCGGTGGCGTCCGCGAACTGCCGCGCGGCCGGCTCCAGGACGTGCTCACCCATGCGGGGTCTCCCTCTGTTCGCCGCTTGCCGCGGCCCTGCCGGCACGAGCTCGGACATCGACGACTGTCGCCGGACCGGATGCCGGTCGTACCCGGGTGTGCCACGGGGTGGGTCCCTGGGGCGGGGCCCGGCCACGGGGAGGGGCGAGGTCAGACCCGGGTACCGGGGTCGGCACGCTGGAGCTGCCTGCGCGAGGTGACGGCGAGCTTGCCGAAGATGTTGCGCAGGTGCCACTCGACGGTGCGCGGGCTGATGAAGATCCGGGCCCCGATCTCCGGGTTGGTCAGGCCCTCACGGACCAGCCGGACGATCCGGGCCTCCTGCGCGGTGAGTTCCCCGGCGGCGCCGACGGTGCGTTTGCGCACCTGTTCGCCGGTGGCCAGGAGTTCGCGCGCGGCCCGCCGGGCGAAGGCGTCCATGCCCATCGCGGTGAACGACTCGTGGGCGGTACGCAGCTGCGCGCGGGCGTCCCGCGGCCGGCGCTCACGGCGGAGCCACTCGCCGTAGAGCAGCCGGGCCCGGGCCAGCTCCCCGCGGACCGCGCTGCGCCCGAGCCGGTCGACGGCCTCACGGTAGAGCTCCTCGGCGGTCGCGCCGCCGCTCAGCAGCGCCCGTGAGCGCGCCTCCACGCCCAGCGCCCAGTCGGTACCGCTCGGCCGGGTCCGCTCGCTCAGCCGCCGCAGCACCTCGGCGGCGCGGGCCACATCGCCGCTGCGGGCCGCGGCCTCGACGTACTCCACCAGTGCCCACACCGCGACGGCGCCCACGTCCCGCCGGCCGTGGTCGACGACATCGGCCAGCGCGGCCAGCGCGTCCCCGTACCGGCCCAGGCTGTTGCGGAGCAGGGCCGTCGCCCAGCCGCCGACGACCAGCGGGCCCCTCTCGCCCCGGCGCGCCGCCTCCGCGACGGCGGTGCTCGTCAGCGCGGCGCACTCGGCCTCCCGGCCCCGCCAGGCGGCGACCAGCAGGGCCCCGTAGGGCGGGTACGGGACCCCGGCCGCCGCGGATACCGTCCGCACCTCCTCGACCATCGGCGCGGCGGTACTCAGCTCGCCCGCGAGGACGTGCGCGGTGAGGCGCCCGGTGAGGGCGAGGGGGAGCGCGGTGAGCCGGCCGGTCCGCCGGGCGACCCGGACGTGCCGGTCGGCCAGCAGGACGCAGGAGTCGTAGTCCCAGAGGCTCGCGGCCATGGCGGTGACCAGCCAGAACCAGCGCGGCCCGTCGTCCGCGTCGGCCACCTCGTCCTCAACGGCGGCCGACCCGCGGAAGGCCTGCAACACCGGTCGCAGCCTCCTCACCCCGGCGGCGTGCCCCTCGATGATCAGCGTGGTGATGCCGTCCAGCAGCAGATCGCCCGGGCGCGGTGGCTGGGCCGCCGAAGGCCCCGCGCGCGCGGCCGCGGCCGCCGCGAGCTGACCGTCGCCCGCGGCGCTCGGTGTGGCGAACATCGCCGCGCCGATCGCCTCCAGGTAGGTGTCGCGGGCCAGTGGCACGTCATGCGGTGCGAGCTGCCGGGCGGCCGTGAGCAGGAGCGGAAGGGCGTCGTCGCCCCGCTCCGCGGTGAAGGCGATCCGGGCGCGCAGCAACGCCACCTGGGAGCGCCGGTACCGGTCGAGCGGGCCCGCCTCCGCCACGGACAGCATGCGCAGGGCGGCGTCCGGCGCCCCGGCCTGGTGGGCCGCCCGCGCG